>JAOAPQ010000396.1 GCA_025462965.1 Bryobacterales bacterium | reverse complement strand
CGAGCACCACCGGAATAATGTACGCAAGATACAGCGCCACAGTACTGAGTGACGTCACCACCGCCACCGCGCCCGTCCACGCCATCACCGCAATGCTCGTCGCCACGATAGCCCAAATCGCAGGTCCCGGCGTCCCGTGTTTCGGATTCACGCGCGAGAAAAACGCCGGCCACGGAAACCCTCGGTCCCGCGCCAGCGAATACACAGCTCGCGAAGCCGACGCCACACACGCGAGCCCGCAGAACCACATCGCCATGGACGCAAGCGCGGCAATCGCATTCCCGAACTTCGCTCCCAGCGCACCTTGTAAAACCGCGATGGCCGCCGGAATAGCGTTCCCGCCCGAATCCTTCGAGGAAAGCACCGCCGGGATGGATCGGATGCTGAGCGTCAACGCGATCAGCAGAAAATATCCCACCACCCCCGAAACGGCGACCGCGATCACCATGCCCCAAGGCGCGGTCCGGTTCGCGTTCGACGTCTCTTCCGCCATATGCGCCGAGCCGTCGAACCCAGTGTAGGTCCACTGCGCCTGCAGCAACCCCAGCAGAAAAGCCCACCAGTAAAACGGCTGTCCGTTGCTGTTCGAGGCCTGCAACAGAAACCGCGCCGGCTGCGTGGGCGCAAACCAGAAGACCGCGCACACGATCGCCATCACGCCCGCGATATGAACCGCCACGCTGCAATCATTCAGAACAGCCAGCAGCCGGACGCCGTAATGATTGATTGCTCCATGAGTAAGCAGTGTCAGGGCGAACATGAGAAAGATGTTTCGCGGTGAAACCGTAATCCCCAGAAACGGCAGAATGAATTGCGCGCAGCTATAGTTGATCCCCGCCTGCGCCGCAATCAAGCCCACGATATTCAGCCATGCGACAAACCAGCCAAGCCCCCGCCCGCCCAGAGCCACCGTCCAGTGGTACATCGCGCCGGAAGTCGGATACGCCGAGCAGAGTTCCCCCATGCTGGCCGCCAGCGCGAGGGTGAACACCGTGGCAATCGGCCACCCCAGACTCATTTCAAGCGGCCCGCCCATTTCCAATCCATAGCCGTAAAGCGTGACGCAGCCGGTAAGAATGGAGATGATCGAGAATGAAATCGCAAAATTCGAAAACCCTCCCATCGTGCGGAAGAGTTCCTGCGCATACCCGAAGCGGCCTAGCCTCTGCTCATCGCGTTCGGGCGAACTCATGACTCGATTCATTCTGATGCCGGATTCATCTGATAATAGCTTGGTTGTCATGAGCTGCCTGCCATGAGCTACGCCGCCATAGCCGCCGGAACGAGCTATCGGTTCAACGATCTGAAAACGCTGCTCGCGAAAGCAACACCCCCGCGCTCGGGAGACGAACTCGCCGGTATAGCAGCCAGCAGCGCCACCGAACGAGCCGCCGCGCAAATGGCCTTGGCCGAGGTCCCATTGGCGAAGTTCCTGAGCGAAGCCGTCGTCCCATACGAAACCGACGAAGTCACACGCCTCATCGTCGATTCGCACGACGCCCAAGCCTTCGCGCCCCTCAGCCATCTCACAGTCGGCGATTTCCGCGATTGGCTTCTCAGCCCTGCCGCAACCGGCCCTGTACTCACGGCAATCGCACCAGGCATCACGCCGGAGATGGCCGCGGCTGTTTCGAAGCTAATGCGCATTCAGGACCTGATAACCGTTGCCGCGCGCATCCGCGTCGTGACGCGATTCCGCACCACGGTCGGTCTGCCCGGCCGGCTCTCCACGCGCCTTCAGCCCAACCACCCGACCGACGATCCAGGCGGAATCCTCGCCGCGACGATCGATGGTCTTTCGCTTGCCGCCGGAGACGCCGTGGTGGGCATCAATCCCGCCGCCGACAACGTCGCCACCGTGGAACTCCTGCTTCGTCTCATCGATCGCCTGCGCGAGACCTACCAGATCCCCATCCAGAGTTGCGTTCTCGCCCACGTGACCACGCAAATGGAAGCTCTCCGCCGTGGTGCGCCCGTCGATTTGATGTTCCAATCCATCGCCGGAACGGAAGCCGCCAACACATCCTTCGGCGTGAATCTCAGTTTGCTGGACGAAGCATCGCAAGCTACGCGCGAACTTCGCCGCGCCCCGGCTGACGGCAATGTCATGTATTTCGAAACCGGCCAGGGCAGCGCGCTTTCCGCGAACGCGCATCACGGCGTGGATCAGCAGACCTGCGAAGCGCGCGCTTATGCCGTGGCGCGCCGGTACCGGCCCATGCTCGTCAATACGGTCGTCGGCTTCATCGGTCCGGAATACCTGTACGATGGCAGGCAAATCATTCGAGCCGGCCTGGAGGATCACTTCTGCGCCAAACTGCTCGGTCTGCCGATGGGTTGCGACGTCTGTTACACCAACCACGCGGAAGCCGACCAGGACGATATGGACACCCTGCTCACGCTTCTTGGCAACGCCGGCGTGAACTACATCATGGGCGTCCCCGGTGCGGACGACGTGATGCTCCATTACCAAAGCACTTCCTTCCACGATGCGCTCTATCTGCGTGCGCTGCTGGGCCTTCGTCCCGCGCCCGAGTTCGAAGAATGGCTCGCAAACTTCCGCCCGGAACTAAACCTTCTGGAGCAGGCTTCGGCCTGCTTCCCCGCCATATGAAGGAACTCCGCGACCTAACCATGGCCCGCGTCGGGCTCGGCCGTACCGGCAACAGCATTTCTACAAAGGATGTCCTTGCCTTCCAGCTTGCCCACGCGCTTGCGCGCGATGCCGTCCACCACCCGCTCGATCTGCAGTTGGATCTCGCCCTCCGAAGCGCCGCTCCGGATCGCTCCACGTTCCTGCGCCGGCCCGACCTCGGCCGCGTTCTGAGCCGGCAATCGCGCGATGCTCTGCTCCAATATCCCGGGCCCTTCGACATCGCGATCATAGTCGCCGACGGCCTTTCCGCCCTCGCCGTACATCGCCACGCGCGAGCGGTGCTCGATGAACTGCTGCCCCTTCTCGATTCCGCGCACTGGTCCCGTGCGCCGCTTATCACCGTCGAACAGGGACGCGTCGCGATTGGCGATGAGATCGGCTCCGTTATTGCGGCCGCGATGTCGCTCGTCCTGATCGGAGAACGCCCCGGTCTCAGTTCTCCCGATAGCCTGGGCGCCTATCTGACCTGGCGTCCCATGCCCGGCCGAACGGAGGCAGAGCGGAACTGCATCTCGAACATTCGTCCCGAAGGCCTCGGCTACTTACGCGCCGCCCGCCGTATTTTCGCTCTTCTCGCCGAAGCCCGGTCTCGCAAACTCACAGGGTTCGAGTTGAAAGAAGACGCTGTGCTTCTGGGTGGTGACCAATCAGGCGCAGTCTAGGGATAGACGCGCCTGTTCCACCGAAAGACGATAAAATCAAGACAGGGAAACGCTCGTTCAGCCGCCCGACGCTCAAACAGAAGCGGAACCTTGTCCTCGCGGCGGACGGCTCACTTGGCACGGCACTTGCGCCACTGCCGGTACGAGCTAATGGTGAAACAATGAACTCCCCCTACTCGAGTTTTGGAACCCTGCCGGCCACGCGGGTCGACACCTGGACGCAGCCTTCGTCTGGTCTCCGGGCGTATTCAGTCTTTTGTGACGCCCACAGCGTACACCCGTCTCACGAGGAGCTTGTTGACAGGCTGCTCCGCAATTTCACGGGCCGCGGAATCCCGAAAGCCGAGCGGCCCGAATGTCTGACCGTGGAAGTTATGCTCGATCCCGAAGAGGCTTATATGGGAGGCGTACACCCAATCGGCATTCCGATTTATCAAGCTTGTCCCGAATGCGGCGGCACAGGCAGCGAGTCGTTCTTCCCCTGCCGGAATTGCGAGCCCCGCGGGTATGTCGAAGAAGTAAGGACAGTAGCTGTCAACGTCCCGGCAAGGGTGCCGCCGGGAACTATTTTCGAGCTGCCGCTCGAGAATTTCGGAATTCGGAATCTTTTCCTCCGAGTCTATTTCTCGGTTTCACGCTGAAAGCCGCTATCGCGCTTCCGCCGCGCTGCTGAATAACGCGCTCGCAACCCGGCGATAGTCGCTGTCCGATCCCAACTTCCCGCACGCCCGCTCCACCGCCGACCGCACCTCGGCATCGCTCGATGCCTTCGCCGCTGCGACCAGGAGTTCCGCCTTGTCATTGTCCGAAGGCATACCCGAAGCGCTCGCGACGATGCCCAGCAGGACCGTCTTGGTCGGAGTGTGTTCCAGTACGCTCTTCAAAACCCGCTTACGGTCGTTGTCCGAGTGAACAGTATTCACCGCCTCAAAAAAAGGCGCTTCGGTGTAATATCCGGCCAGTAGCATCAGCACATTTGCCTTATCGTTATCGGAAGACATCGCCTTGGCCGCCGACGCAACCTCCTGATAAGTTGCCGCGCTCAAAGCGGGGCGATTCAGCATCTCTCGAAGCACGGTCGACCTGTCATTGTCGGAGTGAATCTGGTTCACCACCGCGAAGAACGCGTCCCGGCATTCAGAGGATTCCATATAGCCGGAATCCCGCAGAACACGCGCTTTGTCATAGTCGGATTGAATCGTTCGCGCCGCCTTGAGTAGCCCGCACGTCGCCTCCCCCGATGTCGACGGAATCGCGATGAGCACTTCCGCCTTATCGTGATCCGAGTTCATGGACTTCGCGGACTTCCCGACAAGGCTCGCAGTCTCCGGTGAGCGCCCATCGGCTTCGAGCATCCCCATGAGCACACGCCGCCGGTCATTGTCGGAATTGATCGAGTCCACGGCGTGAAAATAGCTGGTCCGCAGCTGATCTGCGGCGAACCGGTTGGCGTTCGCGATAAGAAACTCCGCCTTATCATGATCGGAGGAGATCTTCCTCACGCACATAGCAACCCGTCGGAGGTCGTCCGTAGTGAGCGTTGCCTGTTCCGCAAGCTGGGTCAGGTACTTCCGCTTGATGTTATCGGCATGGATGAGATCGACTTCGTCCAGCACTCCCGAGACGCCGCGGCGGGTCAGCAGTCTTCCCACGCGGCCCTCCACATCGATGCCAAGCTCCCGCATCAGGAATGGATATGTGCTCGCAGCCCAGGCACGGCCTGCTTCGTCAAGCGGCTTCTGCCGGCCGTCGACGAAGTACTTCTCTTCCGGCGCGCCCGAAGATGACGGACGAACTTCGAGGCGTCGTCGCGACCACCCCGTCGACTCCGAAATCTCGAAGTAGCCCCACGGTGCCAAAGACGCGATAGAGCGCTCGTCGGGGGAAAACGTAATTTCGCCCCGCATGTCTACCCGAAGGTCCCGGTTGGCGTCTTTCCATCGTGCCTTCATGCGGGCAGTTCCGTCGTCTTGGGTGACGGACACCACGGCTGGAAGCCGTACGACCTGCATCGTCGCGCCGATCAGCGTGACCAGAACCGTAATAACGGCTAAAGTCGATACGGCTGTCCCTGAGTTCCGCGTCTTATCGAGCAGCATCTCGACTCGCCGCAGGATCTGTCGTTTCCCAAAGAAAGCGCTGCTCGAAAGAACGGCGCCCCGGTGCCAGCGGCGTAATTCCACAACCTTCGTAAGGCACTTCGCGTATGAGTTCGGACCGTTCGAGGAAACCACCCAATCGTCGCACGCGACCTCACGCTCAAAATTCAGCTTGCGCCCCACCCAGTACGCCGCCGGATGGAAGAACAGAAACGCTTGCAGAATCTTTTGGAACAGATTCGTCCAGTCGTCATAACGGCGGATGTGCGCAAGCTCGTGAACACCCAGGTCGTCGAACTCCTCCTCGCTCAGTTCCAGCACCAGCGCGGAGGGCATGACGATCGTCGGTCGCCGAAAGCCGATCGCGATCGGGGATCGAACTTTATCGCCCAGCCGCAGTTCGACATTCCTATCTGTCGGGCACCGGGCGAGCCAGTGGCGCAGCCGCACTTGCACCTCCGGGGGAGCGGGCCGTGTGCGGCGCCGGAGCCGGCAAATTCGTTTGTAACTGATCAGCAGCCGGAAAAGAAGCAACGCCATAATTCCGGCGTATATGCCGAGCACTGTGACCGGCATCTCGCGAGGCACCGGAATATCGAGCCATCGTTCGGAAGGTCTGGAACCGGCACCCGCCGTCTCAACCGCACCCACGCGAAACGATGGGGACGCAACGGGCGCGGGAGTAGAAATGATCACCGTCTTCACGGCAGATGGTTCCGCGGCCGGCGCCCGAACCGTCGCCTGGCTGGCAAAGTACAACACGGGGATCAACGGCAGCGCGGCGAGCGTCGCAGCCCACACCACCCCGCGAGTGGCGGCGTTAAGCGGGCCCGCCATCTTCAATACAATCGAGACGGCTATGGCGAGCGCAATTCCGAGTGCGACGCCGGTGATGATCGCTTCCAGTGCCAGAAGGTGCATCTCATTACTCGCTTTCTTCGATCATCGTTCTGAGACCGCGCAGATGTTTTGCGCTCAACTGTTCATCGGCGATCAGACTGCTGACGAGTAACTCGGGTGAGTTCTGAAAAAACCTGCTGACCAGGTGGCGCAAGGCGCTCCGGCTCACCGACTTCCGATCCACGATAGGGTGATAAACGAAAGCCTTCCCGTCCTTGGTATGGCGGAGGTAACCCTTGTCTTCCAGGATGCGAAGCGTGGTCAGCACAGTTGTGTATGCCAGCCGACCGTCTCCGGGCAGCGCCTTAAGCACCTCCGCCGTGTTCGCCGAACCCTTGCTCCAAAGGATATCCATGAGCCGGAGTTCGGCATCGGTAAGCGTTAATGATTTCTTTCGTGCCAATGCCTGTACCTTTTAAAGAATTAGAAGTTGACTACGCTACTTGTATCAGGATTCGCGGTCCCGGTCAACTATAAAATTAGAAGTTGCCGCCCTAGTTCGCGGGCCCGGCCTTCCGCGGGGCCGGTGAACTTAATTCGTAGCTCAGTTCCGGCCGGTAGTGAACGATCCTGAATTGGACCGAATCCACGATTCCCGCGCTGTCGCTCATCAGCTTGCGAGCTCCTTCAGCGCCGAGGGCCTTTGTGGTCAATGGACCTGCATCGATTTCCCCCATTGTCTTCATGAGCCGCACGGTCACGCGTTCGTTCGGATCGCCGCCGAACACAGTCTGACTGACCCAGAAATTCTTGAGTTCAGCCTTTTTCATTGCCGGCAGGTATTCGTTCTTCATCCAGGCCACGAACTCCGACGACTTCCCCGGAACGACATGCATAGTCGTAACCATCGCATACGGGGCCGGTTCCGGAGTTTCGGTTCTGATACTCAAATCGTCCATCGCCAGGGAAGCCATCCGGCGGGCTGATGTGAGGTACGCCGCGCCCTTGAGCATCATGGCAGCGCCTTGCTCTTTGCCTAAGGCCCGTTCCACAGGTGTGGCTCCGTCCATATCCGCAAAGTGGGCAAGGGGAGCGATAGATACGTATTCGAAGAGGTTCCCCATAACCGTCTGGAGAACGGCGCGGGATGGGACTTCAGCCTTCTTGTATGCGGCGGACATCTGCTTCTGCCAGTCCTCGTACTGCGTCCGCATCTCAGGTTTTATGGTGGTGATCGTTACCAGGCTCCATTTCGGAGTTGGTTCCGTTTGAGCCGGGGGTGTCTGGGCACTCGCAAGAGCCGCAGCCAACATGGCGGCGCTCGCAATTGTGGTTTTCATATGCTCTCCTTGCTAAGCGGACGCTCTGCTGTGTGGGAACGTACAACGTGTCTGCTTGCAGAACGCCGTTAGTCACGGCGAGTATGCTCCGCTTCTTATTGAAATGCAAGGTAGAACAGGCCATCGTCTTTTGTGGCCTGTCGCTTCCAGTCCCTACCGCCCTCGCCCCTTACCGCCCAGATCCAACCCGAACTTCGGCGCGCTCTTCGTTCCGCTGATCTTAACCGGAATTTCCGCGCCGGCCCCATTCTTCGCAAAGAAAGGATCCACGGGTTTCAGCAACAAAGACTTCCACCACGACGCCACCATCTTCGAAAGCTTCGCGGCCGTCCTTACTTTGCCCTCGAAATCAAACTCATCCCCGTCCAGCGAATAGACGCCCGCCAGACGCACCGTTGCCCCCGGCAACGAGTAGACAAGATTGTTGAATCTGAGTCTGCCGTTCTCCAACTTAAACTGCCCATACATGCGGGAGCTGACATCCTCCGCCCCCGGCTTCGCCTCTTCCGGCTCTCCCCGCGCCCGAAGGCTCAGCATGTCCACCGTGTCCTGCACCTTCGGATTCGTGAAATGAATCCTGCGCAGCGTAAACTTGCCCTCCACGGCCAGCTTGTGCAGCACAGTCTCCTTACCGGGCCGTATTCGCATCTTGGCTTTCATCCCGATCCTGCCCGTCATAATCGGCGGCTCTGTCTTCACCGCAAGCTCGAGGAAATCCTGGATTCTTCCGTCCGGAACATCCACATCCAGATCGACCGCGTGCCCCTTGCCTTTCACGTTGATCACCGCGCCGGCGCACGTAAAGTTCGTCTCCCGCAGCTTCGCCGCCACCGGTTGCAGATATGTGTCGCCGCTCGTTCCATCCACAATCGCGTGAAATTTCGTGTGTAGCGGTATCTTGTGCTTGGCGCTGTCGAGCGAGAAGTCTGGCGTCTCCGTCGTCCCGTCCACCACGATTCGGTTCAACTGCCCATTGAACTCCCCCACCGAAGACAGCATTCCGCCAATTCCCTTGATGGTGTTCAAGTCCGCATGATCGAACGTGTAGCGCCCGGTCACCGCCGAGTCGCCGGGGCTCTCCGTATTCCACGGACCAAACGTTCCATTAGCCTGAATGTCCCCGCGCGGAATCGCATTCGTCAGTGTCGCGCCGTATCGCCAGGGCGCGTTCGGTCCAACCTCGTGCAACTCAATGTGCTTCAGCTCGAAATCCTTGGGGTCTTTGCCCGGCTTGTTCGTTCCAATGATCAGCCGCGAGTTGTCACAAACAATTTCGTCGACGACGATCTTGATCTTGCCGCCTCGCCTGCGATGCTCCGGTCCATGCTGCCGCATGTCTTTCGGCGGAACGTAGATTTGCAATCCCGTTACGTGTACCGTGCCCACGTGCATGGGCTTCACGAACAGCCCCAACACCCCGGAATGAAAGGAAAAATGGTCAACCGCAATCACCGGCTGCGTCGCCCCGGCCGCCACAACCTCGTCCGGAGGAAAGATCCGCAGGCCGTCCCCGGACACCTCCAGCCCACGCAGCAGCGACGCATTGAGGACGTCCAATTCCACCCGTCCATCGAAGCGGGCGCTCAGCGTCTCAATCACGCGGCCCTTCAGGAGCGGACCGGCATGGCTCAACACTACCTCGGCGACGATCGCGAGAACGATCAACGCCAGGAAAGCCGAGATCCCGATCCAGGTCCACACTCTTCTGCGGTTCTTACCCCTATCGGAGGGCGACACTTCTCGCTCCGCTTGCCCGACCGGCCGCATACCGCCGCGGGTGCACGTTGACTACCGAAGCATCTGTGGGGCAGCCTTTAGGTTGCCGCCGGCTTTCAGCCGGCGCTCTTGCCTGACACACTGCGCCGGTCGCGACCTTCTGGTCGTCCTGGCGGCCGTTAACCGTCCGGGCTAGTCCCAAGCGCTGGCTTTCCCCATGACTGGTAAAGCAGAGCAATCCAGTCCCGCACTTCAGCAAGCAACTCGCGATTCTCGAAGGGCATAGTAGCTTGCTGCGCCAGCATTCCCTTGTATCCTGAAATCAAAATCTGCTCAGCCTCCGGATAATGACCCAAACCGGACAAACATGCGCCCAGCATGCTCTCGGTGTAGTATCTGCGCCACGTGTTCGGGGCCGTCTTCCGTTGACCCTCCAGTGCCTCCCGAAGCAGCGGTTCGGCCTCGGCGTATCCTCGCTGTTCCAGCTTCATCGAGCCAAGCGATGCCAGTACGTTGGTGATGTTCGGATGGTCCGCACCCAGCACCCGCCGGCGCAGCACCAGTAGCTGATTAAACATGGATTCGGCTTCGGCGTTCCTGTGCTGGCGCCTGTAGAGCTCCGCCACATTGTTCATAATGCCTAGCGTGTCGTGATGTTGCTCGCCCAGCACGCGCCGGGACGCCGCTAATACTTCGATGAGGAGGGGAGCGGCTTGCTCATACCTGCCCTCCGCCTGATACAACAACGCGAGGCTCCTCACGTTCGACAGCGTGTCCTGATGCTCTTCACCCAATACGCGGCGCTTTACCTGCAGCACTGCCACGAGGAGAGCCTCGGCTTGGGCGTATTTGCCCTGATACCGATTCACGACCCCGAGGCTGGTCATGCTCCTTAACGTTTCAGGATGTTCCTCACCCAGGACGCGGCGCTTGGCATCCACAACTTTCGTGTAGAGATTTTCGGCCTTGTCATACTTGCCCTGATTTACGTATTCGGCCGCAAGGTTGTTCATGACGGCCAAGGTATCGGGACTCTCTTCGCGGCGCGCGCTTACCTGGATCTCCAGAACCTTTGCCAGCATCGCCTCGGAACGCGCGTAGTCGCCCCCGCCCAGTGCCGTAAGGGTCGCCAGGTCGCTCATCGTGGCGATCGTGCCTGGGTCCCGGATACCTTTCAGACGGCGCCGTATCTCCAAAGTCTCATTCAGAAGCGCTTCGGCTCGCCCGAAGTCTCCTACCTCCCGATAGAGAGTTCCCAGTGAATTCATGCTGATGAGGGTATCCCTATGCTCCGGTCCCAGTATGCGGCGGCGCAGGTCCAGTGCGCGTTCCATTTGCGGCCGTGCCTTCGCCCACAGTCCCAGGTCGGTATACGCGCTCCCGATGGTCTGGCGGATAGACGCCTCCACCAGGGGTTGAGAATCGAACTTGCCGGCGATCCGCGCAGCCGCCCGATCCAATGCGGCGCGAACCTTCAGGTCCGGATCCGGTTTGCTGTTAGCGCCGGCCTGTGCGCGGGAGCCTGCTTGTGCGAGCAGATCGTTTTGAAGGAAATCGCTCACGGCCTTCGCCGAGGCGGATTGGTCGTCGGCCAGCCGTGCTTGCTCAACAGCCCGAGTCCTGTCCTGCTGGGCCTGAATCCGTTCGCTGTTGGCCACGTGCTCGGCCAGCAGGGCGCGGTTCCGGTCCGCCGTGGCGCTACGCTCCGCGGCTGCGGCCCGATCGCGTGCGGCCAATGCCCCGCGCTCGGCGCTGTTAGCCCGGATGGTCTCCTGGCCCGTGGCCACGAGACCCGCCACAAGGGCGACGAAAACAGCCGCGACCGTGCCTGCCAGGCCCTTGTTTCTGGCTGCGAATTTTCTAATCTGATAGCTCGCCGTCGGCGGTCGCGCCAGAATCGCTTCATGGGTCAGATAGCGGCGCAGGTCCGCCGACAGTTCGGCGGCTGAGTCGTACCGTTGGGTCTTGTCCTTCGCCAGCGCTTTGGCAACGATGGTTTCGAGATCCCCGCGATAAGACCAGCCGAACTTCCCGAGCGATACCGGACTTTCTTCGCGAATAGCCCGCATGGCCTGGGTCAATCTTCCGGTGACAAGATAAGGCATGCGCCCGGCGAGCAACTCGTAGAGAATCACGCCGAGCGTATAAACGTCGCTGCGCGCGTCAACCTCCAGCGGGTCGGCCAATACCTGCTCGGGACTCATGTAAGCCAGGGTTCCCACCAGGTCTCCCAGGTGAGTTTCCCCGGCGGACTGTGCGTTGCCATCGGTAATGCGGGCCACTCCGAAATCCACGATCTTCGGCTGACCGGACTCGTCAACCAGGATGTTTGCCGGCTTGAGATCGCGATGGATGATACCGCGGAGGTGCGCGTGATGTACTGCTTCGCACACCTTCATCACAATCTCCAGCCGTTGGGCCGTGTTCAACTGGCGCGCCCTGGAAAACTCCACCAGGGAGAGCCCGCGGATATACTCCATCGCGAACCAGGGTTGCGGCCCCAGGCCGTTATTAGCGATTCCCGCCTCGTAAATCTGCGCAATGCCGGGATGCTGAAGTCTGGCAAGCGACTGCGATTCCTGTTCGAAGCGCCGGAGCACCTCCGGAGCGGTCAGGCCCGGTTTCACCACTTTGAGCGCAACAGTTCGTCGAGGGTGCTCCTGCTCCGCTTCATACACTGTGCCCATGCCGCCCTGGCCCACCAGGGCGAGAACGCGGTATGGCCCCACCACGGCGGGCATCGGGTGCTCGTTCGCTGAAGTATGGATTCCCGCACTCGGCGCCGGGAGGTTTGGCAGCGTACCGGGCAGACCTCGGGAATCGCGCTTCTCGTGTCTGTCGAGCAGATCGCCCAAGACGGATTTCAGACTCTCATCGAGCCCGGTCAGCCTCTCGAGCCATTGCAGGCGCGCCTCCTCGGGCAAATCCAGACCTTCGTCGAGCCGCGTCGACAGCTCTACCCACTGCGCGGTCGTGAGCTTCATGGAAATCCCGTGCGGCCGCTCACCGGAGCGCCACCGAGAGTAGCAGGCGCGCCTTTTCCCAATCCCGCCGGACGGTCCGTTCCGTCACCCCCAGTGATGCGGCGATCTCCTCAGTATCCAGTCCGCCGAAGTAGCGCATCTCGACAACCTTCACCATCCGTCCATCGGCTTTTGCGAGTTCGTCCAGCGCCTGGTTGACGCGGATAATCTCATCTTCCGGATTTTCGGCGGAAAACCCCTGGCGGCCGGCACGGTCGCAACCGGATTCCTCGATCGCCGTATCCAGATCGACATGCGTCTGATCGCCCCCTCGCCGCTCCGCGTGGCGCTGTCTCACGAAATCCACGATGACCGATCGCATCACATGGGCGGCGTAGGCAAGAAACTGCGACCGATCGGTGGGGCCAAGGCGGCCCGCTGTGAGGAATTTCAAATATGACTCGTGAACCAGCGCCGTCGTGTTCAAGAGTGTGATCGATTCGTTCCGCAGCAGTCTTCGGTGTGCCAGCCGCCGCAGGTCGCCGTAAAAAGATGAATACAAGACGTCAATCGCCGCGGTATTGTCGGGGACGCCGCTCATCGGGGGGAGAACTGATTATAGGACAATTCCCGAGGCAAATTCGGTCAGCCTGTCCGGTTTTGGGAGCTGGATGCGTTTCACCGTGTGAAGAGCACGGCAGTACATACATCGAAGCCGGGAATCCAAGAGCAATAGATATTGGCAGATCAATGTTATTGCAATGCAAGACGCGAAACTCCGCTCCAATGGCGGTGCGACGAACACGCTGGTAACGCCGCCGAATCACCAATAGTAATTTACAGTCCGCCCGTCTATCTGGCCGGAAAGAACCAGATAGCCCTGTAGTAACAGCAGGCAACCACACGAAAGCAAAAGAGGAAGACATATGTTCACAAAAATCGGATCTCCTAAACTGATCGGCGTTGTATTCGTGCTTGGTTTCGCGCCCTTGTTATCCGCGCAACTCAGCAGCGGATTGCAAACTATAACGGTAACGGCCCAGTCGGCCGAATCCATCGGTATCTCCCTAAATGTGGGTGGACCTGTGAGTATTACTCTCCCAAACTCCCTGGGCAAAGTCACTAACGGCAACGTTGTCCCCGCGTGGACTACTAGTTGGGTGCTGTCCTCCAGCCGGACCGCCGTGAAAGTGTACGCCTTTTTTTCGGGCACGACTGCATTGACTGGCCTCAACCCAATCAATACTATTCCGGCCGTGGATTTCTTTGGGCAAGCCAACGGAGGTGCTTTCACGGCATTCTCAACAGCGGCCGTTGCGCCGGTGGCCATCATGGGCACGGGTATGCTTGTCTCGACAACGCCGATAACCTCCGCAAACCTGACGGCAATGAAGAGCGATTCGCTCGTCCTTTCTCTTACAAGCAACACAACTGTCTTTGCAACCGACACCTACACGGGCGTTCTCAACATCCAGGCGCAGGCCACGCCATAAGGCCACCCGACCTGGCCCTCATGGATAAGGAGCAATGATGAAAATTGGTTCGATATTTCAACCTTGCTGCTTCTGGCTGGCGATGGCGTCCGCATATGCGCAGACGCTCTCGCCGCCCATTGCCGAATACAGGGGGAAGGCCAACGGCGTATTGGAATTGCGAAATGACGGGGATACCCCCCTGGCGGTGATCCTGGAGCTCAAGGGCTTCTCCGTCAATGAAGACCTCGATCTCCGGTTCGGCCCAATCGATCCCGCTATTAAGGTAGAGCTCGGCGCAAGCAGTTTTGTGATCTCGCCGCACCAGACCCACTATGTCTTCTATAAAGCCTCGGCCAGGAGCTTGCCGGCATGGTTTATCATCAATAACACTTTGACCCCGGCGAAGTCTGTCGACCAGGGGGTCCGAATCAATTTCATTCTCCCCCACCTTGTCTACGTCTATCAGAAGCAAAAACTAAGAAGAGAGGATGTGCTGGTCCGAGTATTCAGTACGGTGGAGGCCGGAGAATACCGTCTGGAATTCGAGAATACCAGCTCGAAACTCGGGCGGATCCGGGGGATTTACGCGAAAGGATTTTCGCACGAGGCGGAACATGGCGGCTTCCCGTTGTTCCCCCGTGAAACTCGTCAGATTCTGGTAAAGGCAGGCGAGGCAACCGGGCACGCCCACTTCCAGATTCAATTCGAGGACGGCTTTCGTCTGGACGAGAAGCCCCGGAGCTCTCCTCGCACGCCGACGGCAGTCGCGGCGCTGCGCTGAGGCGCGGACAATGTTCTCCAGGCGCGCGGCCCTGCTTGCCCTGACTTTGTTAGGGCCGCAGACCGGTTACGGGCAATTCCTGATCGCTTCGGGCGGAGCTTCGTCCCTGACGGATGCTTACGGCGCCAAGCTTGATTATCGATATGCTCCATTCTCAGGTTGGCTGGGACTGGGTTTTAATCGCGGATTCCACGTCGGCTCGACGACCGGCGCGTCCTGGCGCGGGATGGATTTCGCGGCCGGAGACAAGTTCTATCCTTTTCTGCTCGCCACCGATGTCTTCGACCGTTCTTACTATTTTGACGGACGCGGACTTACCGTGTCCCGGCACAGCCGGTCCGACAGTTGGATGGCGTTTGCGGGAGCGAGCACCAGCGAATTCAACACCTCTTTCGCGCGTACTTTCCGGGTGGAGCAAGCCGCCGGGGCGTTCTTCTACGAACGCCGGTTCGGACCCCGAATCACACTCCAGTCTTCCAACATACTGAGCCGGGGGCTTACCTCGATTCAGTCGGTGGGCGTCGCCGTCACCCCCAATTGGAAACTGGATGCGGCTGCGGGAGTTGGAACTGGCCACGGTATGTTTTCCGCCGCCACCGAATACAAGAACAAGTGGCTGATTCTCGCCGGCTCGTTGACCGCCGCGGATAACCGCTTTCAGCGCCTGCATGTCTCCAATCCCGTTTTCTCCGAACGCCGCGGTGCAAATCTTCAGGCCAGGATCACGCCCTTTGCCCGCCTGAGCGTCACGCTCGGACATGAGAATATCGCGCCCCCAGTCATGCTCCCGACCGTGTCCCGAAACGTCTCGCTAAATACGGTTGCCGTATCCACTTCAGTTGCCGGATTCGGTCTGACCGCAGGCGAATCCGTTAGCCGGAGCGGCTACCTTTCTGCAAGCACACAGTTGTTCACCCTGTCGCGCCGGTTGTCGCCGCGATTTACCGGCTACGCCTTCGCGGTGAGGTCTCAAAGCGGTAACCAGCCGCGAAGGAACCTGTATATGGGCACGGTGCAGGGAAGTATATCCCCTCGCTTGACCCTGGACGGGACTGTTACCCGAACTGCCTCTGGAACCTCCTTCAGCGCAGGGGGCCAGTTTCTTTCGAACCTCGCAGTCATCGGGATACACAATCAGACCGTAGTCAATCTACTCGCGGGTGGTTTCAATGGACGGCCCGTGGTCCAGGCATGGACGGTATCTCTGCAGTTCCATGTACCCGGCGGGATAGGGATACACTGCGACAGTATTTTGGACGGTTATGGCAAAGTCCGGTACACGGCATTTGCGACTGGCATGGCCCTGGCCGGTCAGGAACGTCCCGCGGGTGCGCCCGCACCGGCTCTGAATCTTGGCCGATACGTTGTGCAAGGCATCGTACAGGACGAGAACGGCGAACCGATTTGGGGTATTCCCGTTCGGGTCCATGATGAGCTTCTCTATTCGAACAGTAGGGGCGTCTTCTCCGTCCGTCTGAAGAAGCGCGGAAATTATAGGGTCACGGTTCTACCGGAGCAAGCGCTGAATCAGGCGCGCTGGGAGGTAGTTAGCGGTTCGCTTTGGGTTCAAACCGGTAAAGAAGATCCGTTGCTGATCATCATGCGGCATGGCGAGGGTCCCGTTCCGTAATATAAACGATCTTATTTTTTCATATAGAAGCTGAAGACGCATGATAGCCGAATTCGCTGGAAGTGTGGTGATGTTTTCTTTCGATAATCCAGTGATCGTTGACAACGTTCTATGACCTTGGGAGACCCGTTGCGCAGGGCGTAAGCATACCTTCAAGCTCATCTGGCTCTTGTTGGAAAGCACGATAAGGACCGCGTCAGAAAACTTTGCTATATAAATACCCCAAGCGGGACGCCCGCATTATTAAGTCATTATGCTAAACTTACACCCCAGCCGCATACTCATCGCAGCCCCGGTCATTGCTGGTACGCTGCTTCTCGCTGGATGTCCACTTACCAGACCAAAGGTGACTCCTTCCATTTCCATCTACAATAGAGAATTTGCTTCACCTTCTGGCGGTGTTACTTTTCTGATTCAAGGCCATGGATTTAGCCCGAACGGGCGGGTGGATCTATCTGACCTTAACGTACCTCCCGATGCCATCGTTCGCAAACAGCTCTCAAACGGAGCCAGCCTTCCATCCCTTGCGGCAGACGCGAGCGGAAACTTTTCTGGATTCACTTTTTTCCAGGATTGCCCCTATCCTAATCCTGTCGCCCATGAGAACGACGGACCCTTCGACGTCGTCTTGTTCGCCGAGGATGTGAACACACTGACTGCGGCAGCGGTTGTAGTCCCCCGGATTGATTTCTGTACGGACGGCGGCCCGGTTCCGCCCGCCCTCTGCCCGCCAAAATCGACTGACCCTCGGTGTACCAAAAAATAAGGAGAGAAAGGTGTCGTGTGCTGGGAGGGGCTGAGCCAGTCACCATCGATATAGCTGGTCGGAAGCGGCTTGCTCGGCAATGGGCCTTGAGCGGAACCCGCGCTTTATGAGCCCCGACCTATGCCTCTCTGTTTGTTCGCCGGCGCGCGTTTGTCGCATCTTTTCCGGATCGCGCGCCGGCATCTTGGGGCTCGACTGGCCCCAGTCCTAGCCGCCTTCCGCGTTGCCGGAATCGTACTCGCGCTCTTGGCGGACTACCGGCGGGTCGAACGTGTAGGTCCCGCGATCTTTCTGTCGACCTCGTCTCGGCGGCAACCCGCGAGTGAACCTATCTCGAGGTTTGTCGGTGTACTCATGGCCCCGACCGGACCCTTTGAATCTGGCAGAGCAAATGCTCCAGACTCCGTGCCGCTTGCAGATTTGTTCAAGTCCCTTCCGGGAGATGTACCGTTGCAACAAAAATCGATCCCGCGAACGGGCTTGGGCTTTTTACTCTCGCGAAGCTCCCCCGGAATCAGCCACGCGCATACTTATTGAACCAGTCAACCGTGCGCTGCCAGGCCAGATCGGCGGCTGCTTTGTTGTAGCGTTCTGGCGTCGCATCGCAATGGAAGCCGTGAACGGCCCCAGGGTAGATATAGCCTTCGTGCTGAACGTTTGCCGCCTTCAGCGCTGTTTCGTACGCCGGCCACGCCGCTGCCAGCCGTGTGTCGAGTTCTCCGTGATGAACCAGAATGGCCGCCTTGATCTTCGGCACGTCGTCCGCGGCGGGTGCGGCGCCGTAGAATGGCGCTGAGGCCGCGATATCGGTCCCCAACCGGACGGCGAGGGTGTTGGCCACACCGCCCCCGTAGCAGAAACCCGTGGCGCAGATCTTGCCCGTGCAGTCGGCCCGCGATTTCAACCACATCGCGGCCGCCGCCATATCTTCTCCCATCTTTTTTACATCGATTTTGCTGAACATCTGGCCGCCTTTGTAGTCGTCACCGGGAAAGCCGCCAAGAGAGGTGAGTCCGTCCGGCGCGAACGCCATGAAGTTAGCGAGGGCGAACCGCCGCGCGACGTCCTCGATATGAGGATTCAGACCTCGATTTTCATGGACGACGAGAACACCCGGCAATTTCACCACCGCTGCGGACCGTGAGTCGGCGCTGACAGGCCGGACGAGATACCCTTTTATGCTCCCGTTCCCTTGCGGCGACGGGACTGTCTCATAGGTGGCTTTGATCCGGTTATCGGTTTTCAATACCTGCTGCCCCTGAGCGTAGTTCGGCATCAACGCCTCGATAATCGCTGCCGCCGCCAGACCGGCAGTCGCAAATCGCTGCACGCCGGCATTAAATTCACGCCGGCTGATCTCACCGTGAATAAAACGATTGTAGAGCTGTATGGCCTCGCTCGGCAGTTTGGGTTTCGTCGGATCCATCGGCTGACTCCTTTTCAAGGAGAATATCACGTGTCCTGAAAAATAAGCTCTTGTTCGTCAGAAAACCCGCTAAACTGCGGTGAAGATGTCGTCGTTACCGTTTTTTGAATGGTTGACTACCAGTCCCTGGGCGAATTTCATGAATGGTCCCGAGTGGGCTTTCCCAATTATCGAGAGCTTCCATTTCGTGGGTCTCGCTTTATCTATAGGAACCATCGCCATCATTGATCTCCGTCTTTTGGGACTTGGAATGCGCCGTCAGACCGCTTCAGAACTTGCTGCCGACCTCGATCCGTGGACTCGGTCTGGCCTCGCGATGATGCTCATCACCGGTCTGCTGATGTTTTCGGCGGATGCCGTCAACTACCACTACAACCCGGCGTTTCAATTCAAAATGACGTGTCTGTTGTTGGCTCTCCTCTTCCATTTCACCTTCCATCACAAAGTGATCAGGTCCGAAGTCTCGCCGGTCGCGGCCAGGTTCGCGGGAGGCCTGTCTCTGGCGCTGTGGACTGCGGTTGTCGGGGGCGGGCGAATGATCGCGTTTGTTTGAGTGGCCCGGAAGCCTTTATGTCGATTATTTCGATGCTTGAGTGGATTGAAAGCACGGATCTGAGCACTGCCATCCGGGAAGGCGCCCTTCCCTATCCTATTCTTGGTGGAATTCACCTTCTTGGGATCGCCCTCTTTGGCGGAATGGTGCTGATAACGAATCTGCGCTTTCTTGGCTGGACGATGCAGCGCAGAGCTGCGTCGGAAATCGTGCAGCAGTTCCGGCCGTGGAAGCGGCTCGGGTTCGGGCTAGTGGTGATAAGCGGTTTGCTTCTGGCTTGGGCGGAACCCCAGAAGCTCTACAGAAGCCCCGCGTTCTGGATCAAGATCGCCTTCTTTGTCCTGGTGGGTGTGCATGCGTTGGTCTTCCGCACGGGAGTCTATTTGGACGC
>JAOAPQ010000338.1 GCA_025462965.1 Bryobacterales bacterium | reverse complement strand
GGGCCTCAGATCGTAACGCGTCGTGGAGTGGAAGCCGCGGTTATGGTCGGAATCGCCGAATGGCGGCGTCTGCAGCGAGCGCGTCCCGGGCTGAAAGAGCTTCTGCTTGCTCCCGAACCCCGATTCGAACTCGCGATTCCGGAGCGTGGACGCCTGCGCCGGCGCGCACCTGTGGAACTCCGCTAACGCATGTTCCTGCTCGACACCAACGTCGTCTCCGAGCTGCGCAAAATCAAGCCCCACGGCGCCGTTCTGCAGTGGTTCGCAACCCTGCGCGAGAACGAAATATTCCTCTCGGCGGTTACTCTCGGCGAGTTGCAGGCCGGCGTGGAGGTTACCCGCCGCCAGGATGAGCGGAAAGCCCGCGAAATTGAAGAATGGATCGATCGCGTCTCGGAGACGTTTCAGATCCTCGCCATGGACGAACTCTCGTTTCGCGAGTGGGCACGACTCATGAACGGTGAGTCGGACGATCTGATCGAAGACGCGATGGTGGCTGCCACCGCGCGCGTTCACAATTTGACGCTCGCGACGCGAAATGTGAGCGATTTCAAGAGCTTCGACGTGGCGCTCTTCAATCCGTTCCAGCGACACGCCTGAGAGCCCGTCCCGTCAACAGAGCGTGTGCCCAGTCGGCGCGCCCATTCCGGCGCGCGGCTTCGGATGCCGCTTGCCAATTGTAGGTAACCGCCACCTGCTCGATCCGCCCTTCCTCCACAATTGCATACCGCGCGTGCGGGCTGCCCGCTTCCATAGCGTGCGGAACCGGTTGATCGTCCGTATAAGCCGGAAGGCCGACGCTGCCGGGATTCAGGATCATGCGGCCGTCCGCCAGAGTAACAAGACGCGTGGTGTGCGAATGCCCGCAGAGAACCAGCCTGTGCGCCGTTGGAAGCAGTCGCGCAATTTGTTCCATACTGCGCAACCGGAATGGATCTTCCAGCAGATAAGTTTCATCAGACTCCGGCGTGCCATGGCAGAGGAGAAAATCCGGATACTCGATCAGCGCGGGCAGCGAGGTAAGCCATGCCGCGTGTTCAGGTTTCAATTCCCGGAGGTCCCGGTCCTGATTGCCGCGAATGGAAGGAATATCCAGCCCCATCAACAAATCCGCCGTATTCGCCGGGTCGAGCGCGCCCGACAGATGGTCACCCAGGTTGACGATGGACGTGATCCCGCGCGTGCGAATGTCCGCTAGAACCGGCTCCAGCGCCCAGATGTTCCCGTGAACGTCCGCGATCACGGCAAAGGGCCGCGGAAGGGCGAATGAATGGCGAATCGCTTCCAGCACAGAAGAGTATTATGGCATTCGAAGCTTCGAAGACCTCAAAGAGATAACTACACACGCGAAAATGGCAGATGATGCCGTGGACGCACCGCAGCTTCTGGATCGGGCCGCTGTTCATAGCGGCTATACTCGGCCTGTTCGTGGCGGTATTTTCGCGGGGACGCCTGCGCGCTGTGTATGAACGCCACTTCGCCCAAACGCGCCGGGAGCGCCAGTTCCTCGCATCTGTCGGATTTTTTACCGCGGTGCTGGTCGTCCGCGCGCTTACCATCGCAATCCATCTGGACATCGGCCCCTTCCACGATGTTTCCATGCGCGGCCGCCATATCCATCACCTGGTATGGGGAATCCTGCTGCTGTTGACGGTCGGGTATGGCTGGCTGTTGAAGATCGGTACCGGGTCCGAGGAATCCTCGCCGTGGATGGGCCGCCTGATGAGCATGCTGTTCGGCGTCGCGGCGGCGTTGACTCTGGACGAATTCGCGCTTTGGCTCAACCTGAAAGACGTCTATTGGGAGCACCAAGGCCGCGAAAGTCTGGAAGCAATGGGTCTGTTCGGCGCGCTGCTCTCGATTCGCATTTTCGGCGCGGGATTATTTCACGGAGTGGCGAAAGAATCGGTTAAGGTGGTTCGAGGGCGCGAATGAACAACAAGGTTCGTTGGGGAATATTGGGAGCGGCGCAGATCGGAATCAACAAAGTCATTCCGGCAATGCAAAAGGGCGAATGGTCGCAGGTGACGGCGATCGCGTCGAGGGACTTGAACAAGGCACAGGCCGCCGCCGCGAAGCTGGGCATCCCGACCGCCTACGGATCGTACGAGGAACTCCTGGCCGATCCCGAAATCGAGGCGATCTACAATCCCCTTCCGAACCACTTGCACGTGCCGTGGTCAATCAAGGGTGCCGCAGCCGGCAAACACGTGCTGTGCGAGAAACCGATCGGTATGTCAGCGGCAGAATGCGAAGAGCTGATCCGGGCGCGCGACAAGTACGGCGTCCGGATCGGCGAAGCGTTTATGGTCCGGAGCCATCCACAATGGCTGCGCGCTCGCGAACTGGCGCGCTCGGGTGAGATCGGAAGCGTGCGCGCGATCGTGGGCGTATTCAGCTACTTCAACGTGAAGCCGGAGAACATCCGCAATATCCCGGAGTTCGGCGGCGGCGCGCTGATGGATATCGGCTGCTACCCCATTCAGGTTTCGCGCTTCCTCTTTGAAGAGGAGCCGGTGCGCGTACAGGCGGCAATCGAAAGAGATCCGGCGATGGGCACGGACCGGCTGACCTCTGCCGTACTGCTGTTCCCGGCGGGTCATGCGGTTTTCACCTGCAGCACGCAGATGTCACCGTACCAAAAGGTAAACATCTTCGGCACCAAGGGCCGTATTGAGATGGAAATTCCTTTCAACGCACCTCCGGACAAACCCAGCCGCATCTTCGTCGATATCGGCGGGACGATCCGGACGGAGGAGTTTCCTCCTTGCGACCAGTACACGCTGCAGGGCGACGAGTTCTCGCGCGCGGTCCGCGGCTTGGGCGAGGTTCCCACACGGCTCGAGGATTCGCTCGGGAACATGCGCGTCATTGAGGCTGTGGTTCGGTCTGCCGGGCAGCCAGACTACGAGCTCAAGGCTTCGCCTGGATTCCCTGCACTGCCTGCGCCTGCCCGGCGGCATGAATCTTCTTGACGCGATCGAGCTCCTCCGCTTCGGCGGCCCTCTGGCCCAGCTTGCGGTAGAGAAGAGCCAGACGGTAATGCGACGTGGCGTCCTCGGGGTTCAGTTGTGCAGCGCGGCGGAGTTCCTGGACCGCCTCGGCATCGCGGTGCAGATCGCTCAGTACGAGTCCCAGTCCGAAGTGTGCCTTGGCGTTGCGATCATCGCATTCGATCGCCCGCCGGAAAAAGCGAACCGCACCGGCGCTGTCCCCTTCGGTGCGGGCAATTTCACCGAGATAAAAACAGGCCAGAGTGTGGCAGGGTTGAGTTACCAGCTCCTTTTTTAGCCACGGCTTCGCTTCGTCAAATGAGCGATCCTGCCAGTAAATATAGCCAATCGCAAAGCTGGCATTGGGCAGCGTTGGATGTGAGGCGAGGGCTGCCTGGTATTCCGCGATTGCCTTCTCGTGCTCAGCCTGGTTTTCGTAGGCATTGCCGAGCAAATAGTGGATCCACGGCGAGTTCGGAAAACGAGTGTTCAGCTCGTGGAAAGCCCGCCGGGCCTCCGGAGCGTGGCGTGTGAGCCGGTAGCTCTCCTCCAGCAGAAAAAGCACATGTTCACCATGAGCTGAAGTTTCCAAGCCAGCCAGCTGAGGCGCGACACTGGCGAAATCGCCGGTCTCGAAATAGGCAGCTCCCAGAAGATAGCGAGATTCCTCCGCGAGGGAGGCGTCGCCGGAGGCTATCTTGAAAGGTTGGATTGCTTCGGACGGTTTTCCCTGGCGGATGCAAACGAGTCCGATATTAAACTGGATCCGCGGATTGGCGGGATCCGACCGGGCTGCGTCCCGAAACTTCGCTAACGCTGCGACCAGATCCCCTTTCGCGAGCGCCGCTTTTCCCTCTTCGTTCAGAGTCCCGGAGTCCTGGCCGAAGGCAAGGGAGAGACAAAGAAGCGCGGCGGCTGTTAATCGCCACACTCGCGCAGTTCCTC
>JAOAPQ010000336.1 GCA_025462965.1 Bryobacterales bacterium | reverse complement strand
AAGCGAATAACTTCGCCATCGCCCCTTCCTTAACAAAGGGCAGGCCGGCGTCACGCAACCGCGCTCCGTTGTAAACAAGCAGGCGCGCCGCTTCCACTTGGGTAGCCATCTGCGCGAGTTCGAACTGTACGCCCTGAAATTCGGCGATCGGCTTGCCGAACTGGCGGCGCTCGTTCGCGTAGGAGATGGCATGGTCCAAGGCGCCCTGCGCGAGGCCGACCATCTGCGCGCCGATGCCAATGCGTCCCTCATTGAGCGTTTCGATCGCGATCTTGTAACCCTTACCTACGTCGCCGAGTACATTCTGCGCTGGAACCTTGCACTCGTCGAGGATTACCTCACACGTGGAGGATGCGCGTATGCCGAGCTTGTCTTCTTTCCTGCCAACCTGGAAGCCCGGAAAATCGCGCTCCACGATGAAGCACGTGATGCCGCGGTAACCCGCGTCCGGATCGGCATTGGCAAATACGAGGAATACACCGGCCTCAGCGGCATTGGTGATCCACATCTTGCGCCCGCTGATGAGATAGTGATCGCCTTTCAGCACGGCGCGGGTGGTGAGGGCGAAGGCGTCCGAGCCGGCGCCGGCTTCCGAAAGGGCGAATGAGGCGACGGTGGCGCTGGCAAGCCCGGGCAGGTAGCGGCTCTTCTGCTCTGCACTGCCCCATCGCAGGAACACGTTATTGGCGATGGTGTTTTGTACGTCAACGATGACGGCCGCTGAGGGATCGACGGTCGCGAGCGCTTCGATTGCCAACGTTGCGAGGAAGAAATCACCTCCCTGTCCGTTGTATTCTTCGGGGATTTCAATGCCCATGAGTCCAAGAGCGAACATTTCGTGAATAAGGTCTTTGCGGAAAACTCCCGCTTCATCCATCTCGCGAACGCGCGGGCCGATGCGTTCGCGTGCGAACCGGCGGACGGTACTCTGGAAAAGTTTCTCGTCTTCGTTGAGCAGCGTCAGCGGCGGGTTGGTCACGATGTCTGCCACTCGCGGACGCTGCGCTCCAACAAGGTCAGCGGAACCTGGCCCTCTCCGAGCACGATGTTGTGATAAGCCTTGAGCGAGAACTTCGGCCCCATCTTCTTTTTGGACTCCTCGCGCAGCTCCAGGATTTTGAGCTGGCCGATCTTGTACGAGCAAGCCTGGCCGGGCATCGTCACGTAGCGATCCACTTCACTTTGCTGAATCCCATATGCGATGGATTGCTCACGCGTCCAGTGCTGGGCGTGCAAACCGGTATCCACGACAAGGCGGCGCGCGCGGAAGAGTTCACCATTAAGGCGGCCGAGGTCGCTAACTGCGTCGTCCCTGTACCAACCGAGTTCAGAAGCCAGGCGCTCGGCATAGAGACCCCAGCCTTCCGTATAGGCCGACATGGAGCCGAACGGATTCTGGCGGCGGAAGCCCGGGAGAGATGTCATCTCAACCTGCGAGGCGATCTGGAAATGGTGGCCTGGAATGGCTTCATGCGCGGCCAGCGTGCGCATTCCGGGGCGCGGAAACTTTGGTCCGCGGAGGGGCACACGGAAGACGCCAGGGCGCGAGCCGTCGCGGGGCGGGCCCTGGTAGTTGGCGGCGGCGTTGGCTTCCTGGAACTCCGGAATCCGCTGTACGTTGCATGCCGCTTTGGGACGGCGATCGAAGGCTTCCAGAGAACGCTCGTTGTTTTCGCGGATGATCTTCGCGTAATCGGCCAGAACCTGAGCGCGCGCGTCGGGCGAATCCGGATATGAATTGTCGTCCTGCAGCTTCTGAAAGCGGGCGAGAATGGAGCCGTCGCGGTAGCCCAGCTTCTGAAAAAGCCCGTTCATCTCGCTTTCGATGCGAGCGACTTCATCCAGGCCTTTGCGGTGGATCTGGTCCGCCGTCAGATTGGTGGTGGTGTAGCGATGCAGCGCGAATGCGTAGGCATCGGCGCCCTTCGGGAGCCGCCAGAGACCGGCGTCGTCGGTGGCGTGCGCGTTGGCGGTCGCCAGTCCGTCCATGGCGCGGCGATAGGCGGGATAGATGTTTGCGCCAACCAGTTTCTCCGCTGAGGAAACCATGGCATTCCGCTGGGTTGTATCGAGCGCATCGATTTTTTTCAGGCGTTCGGCAAAGTTGGTGACCAGGATATTTTGCGCGGGTTCGGGTGTCGTGAAGCGCTTCATCTGGGATACGGTCTCGATAGAGATGAAGCGGGGAAGGCGAATATTCTGTTTGGCTCGATCCTGCATCATGGCGAGAGCCTGATCGATCTTGGGACCGGCGGCCTGAAGACGGGTGAGATAGTTCTCGGCATCCCGGCGTGTGCGCATCGGGTGAAGATCGGTCATCAGACTCGGGAACCGCACCTGCACGCCCTGGAATTGATTGAGTGGGAATCGGTAGCTGAGGTAGGGTTCTTCCGCGATGATGTCGTGAAGCTGGTAATCGAGCATATCGGCGGAGAAGCGCTGCGCCGGTGTTAGTTTCTCTCTATCGAACTTGCCGAGGGCGGCAAGACCTTCCCTGGCGCGCGCGATTCGCGCATGTGCGGCCTCGTCGCTGATGTCGCTGAGTTGGCTGTCGAGGCGGTCCTGGACGTCGCCAGTGAAGAGGCGCATGGACGTGGCCATTTCGGGATCGGCCCGGACCCACTTTTCGAGGAAATCGTTAAAAAAGACATTGATGTCCGGAGTTGCGGCGGCAGTGAGCGGGGTAGCGGCGGCCAGGGCGAGCCATTCGCGTCGAGTCATGAGGTTCAGGGTAACAGAGCGGGCGACAACTGCGTTCCGTTTTGACATATACTCCCGCTCATGCCCAGTTTATTTCGATACAGTGCGGCGCTGGCGTTCGGCTCGCTCCTGGTTGCCCAAGTCCCGACTAAGCCCTCATACGAAGTGCATCCGGACCGCACCGTCACATTGGAGTTGAAAGCGCCGCAGGCTACCGACGTGAAGCTCTCGGGCGATTTCACGAAAGGCGCGCAGCCGATGGAGAAAGCCGCGGATGGGCTTTGGACCATTACGGTGGGCCCACTCGATCCGGCCATTTACAGCTACACATTCGCGATCGATGGAGTCCGCGACATCGATCCGGTGAACCCGATGGTTCAACTGGGTGATCGCGCCGCGTCGTCGATGTTCGAAGTGCCGGGCGACAAGCCGGCGCCCTACGACATTACGCCGGTGACTCACGGAACGGTGCATATCAACTGGTACGAATCGAAGTCGCTGGGCGTCCCGAGGAGCATGTATGTGTACACGCCTCCGGGTTACGAAGAAGGGAAGACGAAGTTTCCGGTGCTCTACCTGTTGCATGGATCGGGCGACACGGAAGCCGGGTGGGTGACGATCGGGCGGGCGAACCTGATTCTGGACAACCTGATCGCGCAGGGCAAGGCGAAACCGATGATCGTGGCAATGCCTTACGGACGCCCGCTGCAGGATGTTGCTTTCGGCCCCGGCAAGCAGCCGGCGCCGGATCGCAGCGCGTTTACGAAGGAGTTGCTGGAAGATGTGATTCCCTTTGTGGAGAAATCGTACCGCGCTTCGGCGAAGCCGGCCGATCGCGCGATCGCCGGTCTCTCCATGGGTGGTGGACAAGCGCTGCAGATCGGGTTCACGCACCTGGATACGTTCCGTTATATTGGGGTGTTCAGCATGGGCATCCAACC
>JAOAPQ010000269.1 GCA_025462965.1 Bryobacterales bacterium | reverse complement strand
CAGCCACTGCTGGATCTGCCTCTCCTGATCCTCAGATAAGGCAAGACAGGCCATCACGCGAGGCATACCTCACTATACGGCCAGAGGTTGTTTTATGTCCAGCTATTTGCTGGACACTACACTAGCTCCCGCGCCTGAAGGTGACTGACGCCCAGCTCGATAAGCTGGTCGTCAACTGTTTGGATTCAATAGCTTACATCATGGCTTTAATGCGATAGCGAGTTAGTGAACCGAGCCGAGATCCAGCTAACCTATTGATTCTATGGAGCGGGAGACGGGGCTCGAACCCGCGTGTCCAGCTTGGGAAACTAGTCGCGGATTGTAAATAAAGAACATGTGCGTCCATGGCGGTAAATACTGAACATAGAAAACCGTGCAGTTTCAGCGTATTTTGCTTTTGCCCCTCTTAACGCATTAATCGCAGTAACGAGAGGGGTCCTGCTTTAGCTTCCGATTTACCCACCTGAAAGCCTCGCCTTGAGGGCTCGCCGGAACGTCCGGCGATGTCGCCGCGAGGTGAGCATTTGAACAACAGATCACAGTCGTTCTCGACCAGAACGGGAGCGCACCAACACCACGGCTTTCAATCCGCCGGATCGATTCTCCGCAGCCTTCCCGACGACTTGGTCGTCTCAAAGCAGAAACTTCGGCGCGCGGAGGCCATCGCCTGCGTCCGTTTGAAACGCCAGGAGGCGAACCAGAATCTGGGTCTTGCGTCACGCCCGTTCGTGCTCTGCGGACTGCCGATCAAGAAGCCCGCGCTGGGCCAGTTGCTCCACGAGAGGCGCAATGGACAATTTTCGCTTCAGGTAACCGGCCATCCGTCCTACGGTCTCCCGTGGGGTCAGGACCGGCTCATTCCGATCTTCCTGGCCACTTTGGCAATCCGCCAGCAGAGCCAAACGATTCAGTTCCGAAGCGCGGCCGAGATGCTTGACTCCTTCGGCATGCAGCAGGGCGGGACACAATACCGAAGGCTGGTGGCTGCCTTCCAGCGCATCTTCGGCGCAACGATCTTCTTCGGCACCGACATGCTGCGGGAGAAGGCCGCGGTTGTACATAGGGCGCGATTTAACTTTATGAGCGAAGCGCGGATCTGGTACTCGCGTGACGCAGATCAAGCCACGCTTCCGGGCGGATTTCAGAACGAAATCGTCCTCAGCCACGAGTTTTTCAACGAGATCATGAGCCATCCGATCCCAACCGACATGGAGGCGGCGAAGGTACTCTCGTGCTCCCCGGCGGCGCTGGATTTATTCATGTGGCTTTCATACCGCTGTTTCGTGGCGAAGGGCCGCGAACGCGTTCCCCTCTTCGGCGATTTCGGACTGGTGAGCCAACTCGGAAGCGCAGATTACGCAAGACCGAGAAAGTTCCGCGAACGCCTCGAAGGTTGGCTGGACCTGGTCCGGTCCATGTGGCCGGAGTGCCCTGCCTCGATCGATTCGAATGGCACGGGTTTGTTTGTGGACAGAGCAAATGCGGTTCTCCCAAACGGAGGCAATCATGGGACTGAATGAGCAGAGAGTCGGAATCTGGCGTCTCTCGCTGGAACAAATCGAAGCGACGGTGGTCGATCATCTTGGACGGGGCCGCGTGCCGGGAAACCAGCCCGGACCTTGTTTCAGTCGCCAGGTTTCTATGTATCTCGCGAAGAACGTGGCTGGCTGGAGCACAACGCGGATCGGGCGCTTCTACAACGGCCGCCACCACACCACCGTGCTTCACGCAATCGCAAAGATTGAACGCCTTCGAGAGACGGACGAAACTATCGACGCATTGATCGAGGTGTTGACCGCAGCGTTGAGTCCGACGATGGAGGGTCGGCTCAGCCAGCGCTTCGAACGCGGATGGAGCACGGCTTTGATCGACGCGGTTGCGGCCCGAGTACTCGAACAGATTTCAGCCGCCACAGCGGGATGACAGCGCTAATGTTGACATTCATGCTTGTCCTTGAAGTGATGGAGGAGGCGTGATTCCGCCCTTTGACCCTCAGACGGGTGCGCTCCCGACTGGCGATCATCGGGCAACACTGGAGGAAATCGGCAAATGCTTCGGATTTACTTCACGGCGGCGCTGGCTTTTGAAAGGGCTTCGTACAGCCGTACATGCATTTTGGACCGGCCGGAATCGAGGAGATATTCATTGACGGGAGTTTTTGCACAGAAAAGCCAGATCTGGGTGATGTGGACGGGGACTGGGTCGAGCCGGACGAAGGAGTATACGAACGCATCGATTCCTATTGGATAGATTTCGAAATGATTCTCGTTCCGCATGTTTGGAAGCGGAAGTGGCGGATGTGGGCAGATCATCGCGTTGAATTTTTTATCCATCCCGCCATGCAGGCGGGAGCCGCGGTCGGGGTCCCGGAATTTTTCCGGCAGGATCGGGAGGGTCTACCCGGAGGCGTAGTTCAGGTAGTCAGGTCGAAATCATCATAATAATCAAGAGCGATGCTCAGAGAGAACGTACAGCGGCTCAGATAGATAGCTTTCGTCAAGCTCTTACCAAAGTGGACCGGGAGATGACCGGCAAGCGCGCCGCAGCGGTTCGCGGCAGCTACGAAGGCATGATCCGGCAATTGCAGGATGAGCTCCGCGAATACGACGAGCTCAAGTCCGGCGAGCTAACTTTTCCGAACGTCGAACGCCTGGATCAGATCGCGCCCTTTGTCACGAAGATGCGGATTGCAAAGGGAGTCTCTCAAACCGAACTCGCCCGCAGGCTCGGCGTTAGTAAACAGGTCATCAGCCGTTACGAAGAAACGGAATACCAAACCGTGGCGATAACCCGACTGCAGGAGATACTCGACGCAATCGGAATCAAGGCGCTGGTCACTTTGAGCGCATAGGATTTCGTCCCGCCCTTAGAATCCGCCTGGGCGCATCACACGTCTGCAGCGTCCAATCAGGCGAGAATTCGCGGGGACACGATGGATAGAAACCTCGGACACCATCTTTACTATCCGACCTCTTACTACAATCCCAAATCGATACGGTTTCGTCGATGTCCGTCGATGGGTATGGGTTTGCCGGGCCCTTGATCGACCTCTTTGGAGTATTTTCCGTTACTCGAACAAGATGAACTTGCCGTGCTGGTCGGTTACTCCGGCGGCGCCCTTTCCTGCACTCGGAACCGACTTTACTTCACCCTGTGCAACGCCCTGTGCATTGTACCGTCGCCAGCTGAGTTCACTGTCTCGCTTCCACGCAATCAGCGTGCTGCCATCCGTGCCGCTAAGCGCTACCAGCCCGCTCCGCATTCCGGAATGGCCGGGGGTCTTCACCTCACCAGGAGTTAGAACCGCACCCTTGCGGTCGATTCGCGCGAAATAAATGTCGCCCTTCGTCGGCCACGCGGCAAGGTATCCATCGTTTGTGCTCGTCAACGCGTAATACGTCATCGGGCAGGCGTTGACGTGCCAGTGGGTCGAATTGATGCGCGTGCGCGTCAGGTGCCCGGACTTGTCTTGGATCGCCAGGTACATGTCGCGATCATCGTTGCTTTTCTCCCGATAGAGAATTGCCAGATCACCATTGGCGCCATACAACGAGCGCGTCGCGCATCAGTTGCAAGGATCGTAGCTGGTGTTCAACTCCGCATTTGGAGTAAATGTCCGGCCGTTGTCGGCGGAGAAGTTCGCATAGAGCTTGTTGGAGAGCCATGTGGCAGCTATCCGGCCGTGGCCGTCAGCAGCCACGGAGAAACCTTCGCTCGGCTCCTCGTTGAGACTACGCACCGGAGTAAAGGCTTTTGCTCCCGGCGGCAAAGTGGCGTAGACAAGTCCCACTGGCACATTTGGCAGCTTCACCTGCCAGTTATTGGTGGACATTGCAAACATAAATGGTATTGGTTTTCCCCACGGCAACGCTCCAGGCATCGAACTTGAGCCCCTGCTTGCGCGCTTCCTCATTCACTACCGGAAGTGGAGTCGTGAAGGTAGCGCCGGAGTCGGAAGACTTCACATAATGCGGAATATCGCCCAGATTATAGAGGAGATGAATTGTTCCGTCGGGCGCGAGTTGAGCCGCTATGGGTTCGCCGCCCTGAGGCACGTGCACCACCGACACTGATTGCATGGTTCCCGCGGTCGTCGCGGCTGCCATCGCCGCTGCCACTGCGGTGCTCGCAACCAAGGCCCAGACCAAGGTGAATTTGTTCAGCTGCATTTCGTCCCCATTCTATGACGCTCAAAAGCGGATGGTGTGGCGGACACCTGCTGAGTACGCAGGTGGTCCTGTGGCATGCGGCTTAGTGTCAGCCCGCCGACTTCGACGGAAAGGTGCAGTGCCCCGCCCGATCAAGGCGTTTCTACGCGACGCCGCCTAAAACCGTCCAAGTGGCCCCATTAACCCGGTGGGCTTCGTCCATTTCAAGGGCGCGGCGTTTGCTACGAATAATGAGCGCAAACCGACAAGGCGATGTTTCACCGAGGTCAAATCGGGCTTATCACCAAACCCTCGACATCTTCGGCGGTTGCAGATTTCCTCGATGCGCGCGTTCAGCCTGCCCTGACGATGAGACCAAGCTGCTGGAGGGCGGTGACGCCATCTTCGAGACCGATCTCTTCAACGATTTTGCCATTCTTGAGCTTTAGCACGGTCGTTCCGGTGAAATGCATCTTCCGGCCGGTCGCTGCTGGCAGCGATCCGACAAGGAAGTCCCTGAAAGCCGCGCCGGCGAGCGTACCGCCGCCTTCCCAGCGACCGACCACGTAGTCGCCCTCGGCGATAAGGTCGCCTGCACCCCAGAAATTGAGATCTGGGAATGGTTTGCGAAAATCGGATATGAACGCCTTGATGTCGGCCCGGCCGCGACGCGGCTTATGCAGGGAATACTTCAGGAGCATGTCGGGCGCGGCGAGTTCGTCAACGATACCAAGGTTGCAGGTCTTCCCCCAGGAATCCGTGAAACCAACGGCCCACGATGACCCTTGTTGGTTTCTTCTTTTGGACGTCGTGAGGGGGCTGGCAGCCTTGCCAAGCGGAGAGAGAACTTCCAGCCCTCCCGAGGCCAGCAATCCTGTTCTTTAGTGCTTTTCTGCGATTAATGAGTTGGCTCATGTCTGTATCCTCCGTGCGCCGTGATCAGGCAACTTTGATCAGTCCGAGTTGCTGCAGAGCGGTCACACCGTCGTCCAGACCGATCTCCTCGACGATCTTGCCGTCTTTTAACTTCAGCACGGTCGTTCCGGTGAAATGCATCTTTCGACCGGTCGCTGCCGGCAGCGATCCGACAAGGAAGTCACTGAACGCCGGACCGGTGTGCGTGCCGCCACCTTCCCAGCGGCCGACCACATAATCGCCTTCGGCAATGAGATCAGCAGCGCCCCAGAAATTAAGGTCCGGAAACGCTTTGCGGAAATCAGCCATGAAAGCCTTGATGTTTCGCATTACCCTTGCGCGGCGCATGCAGCGAATACTGCAGTAGCATATCGAGAGCGGCGAGTTCGTCAACGATGGCGAGATTGCAGATTTTACCCCAAAAGTCCGTAAACCCGCGGCCTACGATGGCCTTGTTGTTTTCTTCTTTAGACATGACGTGATTCCTTCTCTGATTTGAGCTATTTGAGCAGCGATGTGTTCGCCCTCTGTGTCAAACTAGCGGAACGCCCCGTCCAGAACACTCCGAATCTTGCTTTCCAAATTTCATGCTTCACCTTCGGAATTGTGAAGGCGAGCGGCGATACCTTTCCGCACCCGCCCCAACGTGACGGGAATGTGTTAATTTTCTGCGGAGCGGAAAAATTCAAGAGCAGGAAACAGAGTGCTTGTCATCCGCAACACTTGCAAAATCAAGGCGTGCTGACGCCTACCTATCTCGGACCTTTCTTTACGTCCGCCACTCCCAGAAAGATGGCTGCGCTGACCCGTTTCGCGAGTGCGTAGATCAAGTGCGTAGATACTGATTGCTACACGAGGTCGACGATGTAGTTGACGATGAGCGCCGGAAGAGGCTGGCCGAGACTCTACTTCAGATGCGTGTTGCTTCCTGGTCTGGCAGGTAGCGCGGTCCCGCCAGGAGGGCGATTAAATAGACAACCAGGTTCATTCGTCGGATCGTAAAGCGAATACAGGAGGAAACGATAAGGATATGAGTGAAAATCCACGCTCGCTGCCAGTACCTCAGAGAATCCTAAGAATCATGATTCACACTGCTTTCTAGGAGCGTGTGATTCTGGACCGGGAATTCGTGGGCGAGTGGGGAGCCAGACGAGAGCGCAGAATCCTTACCCACCTACGGGCTCTGACCCTCGGCCGAATGCACGCGAGGAGTAACAGATGAATTGCGCGACCTCATTCTTGACATTCGCGATTTTGTCGACAGCAGCCTTCGCAACCGTACCCGCCCACGTGCAGGTCACAATCGATAGCATTACCGGCGGCAGGGGAACTTATGTACCGGACGAGGCTGTGTACAAGG
>JAOAPQ010000259.1 GCA_025462965.1 Bryobacterales bacterium | reverse complement strand
AGGTGAATGTGTCATGCACCAGCACCACATAGCCGCGCCGGGCCAGTTCGTTCGCCCATGCCAGGCCGCTGTAGTATTGTTCCTGATGCCGCAGCATCGCCGGGTGCGGGTCTTTCGACATCCGCGTTATTTTTCGCAGCCCGAAATACTTGTTTCCGCCATGGTCGTGCAGCCCCACGATGCCCGGCAGCTTCCCGCTGGCCCCGGCGGGTTTCAATACCAGCGCCTCGGTCGGAGGACCATATGGCAGTTGCCACAGCAGGTGTTCGATCGTCAATCCGTCAAAGTCCAGGTGATGCTGTACAGTCGCGACCGGCGTCGACGCTCCGCCGGGGCCCATCAGCAATTCCCGGAACCGCGCCCTTGCCACCGCTCGCCAGGCATCCACGTTGGCGAACATCGGGAGGCGGAATGACAATCGCGGCGGATCCGGCATCGCCTGGGCCGCCCATTCACCGTAAGCGCCGATCATGTTCGGGGTCATGGGATTAGCGCGCCTGCGGGGAGCCGGTGACAACCAGATTGTTCGAGAAATCGTAGTACCTGATCTGCGCCCGCACCAGTCCGGCCAGATTCAGCGAGCAGGTGTTCTCGCCCTGCCACTGCCCGTTTTCGCAGTACGTGGTGCTTGACGGCAGATTATCGTCGGTGTCGGCGAAGTAGACACGCATCTTCACCGGGTAAGTATAGATCGAATCGGCCACGCCGGAATAGGAATAGACCGAGCCGTCGGTGGTGTCGGTGACGATAACACTCGAAGAAGCCGCGCGCGCTGCGAAGATCATCGCCTCGATGATCTCTGGTTGCCCCGGGCCGAGTTGGCTGGGAATTCCGTACAGAGCGATATCTCCGATGCGCTGGCCCGCTGTATAGTTAACGAAATTCTTCGCCCAGCAGGAAACCTGGCAGTTGGACAAAAACTGAACCGTGTTCGCTGTCGGGTAGTCGTAACGCCAGGACAACGGGGTAATGGTGGGATTGCCCGCCGCGGGAGCCTGAAAAGGCAACGCCACACCCGCAGTTGCGGCGTAGCTCTCTTCCGGAACGAAGATGCAATCGGGGAATGCAATCTGGAGCTGTCTGAAGATGTCCGCGGGCATCGGTGCGCCGCCAACCCAGACGGTTGAATCGACATAATAAAACGTCGTGTGCCATCGGGCGTAAGCGTAGGCCACCTTCGACATCAGAAGAGCAGTGACGCTGGCTGGATCTGTCGGGCGGTAAGAGGTTTGGAAACCGTTTCCGCCCGGTACCAACGTGAATGAGAGACCATCGGAATTGCACTTATAGAACTTCTGACCGGCGCGAGCGCCAACCACGATGTCGTATTGGTTGTAATCGCCCGCCGGATCGTAGGCGCAGGTGGAAGGGAGCGACGAAACCCACTGGAGCTGCTGCGGCCTCAGCGTGATGCCGACCTTGTATCCGGCATCTTTGAACTTGTTGAAAAGCCGATCCGCCACCGCGTCCATTTCGGGAGCATAGCCAAGTCCAAATATCCTGGGGTCTCCAATATATGAGGTGGGTTGCACGAACTCCTGCCCTTCCAGATCCCAGATGGTGATGCCCTGGGGTTGAATGGGGCGCGCCTGGATCTCCCTGATGATCGCATCGGCCTTGTTCAACACGCGCGCGGCGAAGCCCGCCACATCGGAAACGTCGATCGAGGGGTCCTGCAGGTAGCCGCGCGGATTGGTAGCACTTACTTTAGCGTGGTCGGACATAAACCAGGCCATAACGGGCCGCCGATCCGGATAGGAGAGGATACTCGGATAAGCTGCGGCAAATGCACCGTAGGCTTCGGGCGCCAGGAGTACCGGCCGGATAGCGGGGTCCGCCGTGAATCGGAGATTGAAACTGGCCGTCTTGCTCTGCCCGGGCGCCAGATTGTTGATGACGATCAGGGTGGGGCAGGCAGTGCCGCTGCAATTCATGTTGAGGGTAGTGTCCGTCGTTCCGAGCGGGACCACCGGGTTCGGCGCTGCGTTCCAGATTGCCACCTGCCCGGCGCCGAAATTGGCATACGCAATCGGATTGGTCGCATCGACCGCAAACATGCGCGAAGTGGTTGGATCGTAGCCGAGTATGGAAAGGCCGAGTGTGGTGATCTGCAACTGTCCTACGGGAGTCGAAGGGTCCGTGTTGGTGGCGACGATGGAAGCGTTAAGCGTGTACGGATCGGGTGTTGAATAGGTCACGATGACGGAGAAGGACGTGCCGCCGTTAAAGGTGCAATTCTGCGTTACGACCGGGCCGATAGCCGAGCGGGCGCAGGTAGGAACGTACCCCGTCCCATTTCCCGCCAGCTTGGCAAAGGGAACCAGTGTGGAGCCGGTGTAGGCCGTGAAATTATATTCCGTTCCCTGAAAGTTCAGACTTGCCAAACCGTTCGGTTGAGTTGCGAAGGTCAGCGGGGGCGGCACGCCGTCGCCTTGCGCCAGGACGACCGCATGCGGGAGGAGGAGCGCAAACACCAATGAACCAATCAAGCGCGGCAAACACATAGATCAAGCTTAACGCCGATTCCGTGGTTTTCCACACGTTGGCGCGTCGCGCGGCGTAAGCATTACTCTAGGAACCTGAAGGTGGACAATGCGACCGATTTTCCTGATTCCATTTCTGTGCCTGCGCGGCCTCCTCGCCCAGGTAAACCCGATCGAGGAACTGATTGACGCGGCGCGCTCCGGTTCGCCGAAACTCAAAGAACTGCTTGATCGGAAAGACGAATGGGGCTACCGAATTCCGGAGCTGCGCGGACGCGATGGGGTAGCGGTATGGGGTCAGGAATTCTTCTTCGCCGTTGAAAGCCACTCCCCGGCGACAGTAGCCGTGGATGGCGAGCCGCCGGTCCCAATGAAGCAGGTGCCGGGAACGGAATACTGGTATCTGCTGAGGAGACTCCGGCTCGGCACCACCCACCAGTATCACTATTTCGGTGGCGGACGGGAGATCGGGGGTTACCAGGTAGCGGGATATCCGCCCGACTCTTACGAGAGGGCAGGCATCGCGCGTGGGAACCTGAGCGTGCGGAAGACGCTCACCAGCAAGATGTATCCGGGCATGTCGTCCAACTATTGGGTCTACGTTAACCCGGGCGCCGACACGACCAACGGCGCCCCGCTGATGGTATGGCAGGATGGCGAAACCATCATCGGCAACCAGGATCTGATGCGGCTCCGGATGCAGACCGTCTCCGACAACCTCGTGGCGAAAAAGCTGATTCCGCCAATGGTACACGTGCTGATCCAGCCTGGGACGGGCGGCCAGGAGGCGCAGTTAATGCGCAGCATCGAGTACGATACGGTCTCCGGCCGTTACGGCAGGTACGTGCTCGAAGAGGTGCTGGCCGATGTTGAGAAGAGTTACAAGATCCGCCGGGATGCGTACTCGCGCGCGATTGCCGGCGCCTCGTCGGGGGCGATTTGCGCCTTGAACGCCGCTTGGTACTATCCGGATCAGTTCAGCCGCGTGCTGTCGCACATCGGCAGCTACAGCGGCATCCAATGGCACCCGGAAAAGAATCAGGACGGCGGGTACATCGTCTCGTTCCGCGTTCGCCGGGAACCGAAAAAGAACCTGCGCGTCTGGATGTCCGACGGAGCCGACGACATCGAGAACAACGCCGGGAGCTGGCCGCTGAACAACATCCAGTTGGCGAACAGCCTAAAACTGCGGGGCTATGACTTCCACTTCCGCTTCGGCGTAAGCATGCACGCCATCGCGCAAGGCGCGCTCGACCTGCCGGAATCGCTCATCTGGCTGTGGCGCGATTACGATCCAGCCAAAACGGAGCAGAGCTATCAAATGGAAGAATCGGAGCGCGCCAAGCCGCTGTTCCGCGTGAGCATTACCAATCGCGAGGCGTGGTAAACGGGCTTTTAGCCCCGTTCCGCCGATTTCAGGAACGTCCCCTGGTCAAGTTCCTGGAACGCCTGCCGAAGTTGCTCCTGCGTATTCATGACAATCGGGCCATACCAGGCCACGGGCTCCACAAGTGGCTTCCCCGAGACCAGGAGGAAGCGGATCCCATCGTCGCCGGCTTGTACGGTGACTTCGTCGCCGCTGTCAAAAACCACAAGCGAGCGATTGTCCGCCTCGGAGGGGGGCGTCGTGTCCGCCCAGCCGACGCCTTCGGTCGGCACCGCGAGCGGACCGGACGCGTTGCAGAACTTCCCGCCTCCCGCGAAGACATACGCGAAGGCGTGTCGAGTCGTCTCAACGGGAAGGCTCTTCCGGCGGCCCGGAGGCACTGACACATCCAGGTAGATCGGGTCGGCGGCGATGCCGTCAACGGGACCGGCGGTCCCCCAAAAGTTTCCGGAGACGATGCGAACATGCGTGCCATCGTCGTCGGTGATCTCCGGGATCGCGGCCGCCTTGATCTCCTGATAGCGCGGCGCGGTCATTTTGAGCGACGCCGGAAGGTTCGCCCACAATTGGAACCCGTGCATTCGACCCGTGTGGTCGCCCTTCGGCATCTCCTGATGGATGATCCCGCTCCCGGCCGTCATCCATTGGACGTCGCCAGGGGCGATCGCTCCGCGGTTCCCCATACTATCGCCGTGCTCCACGGTTCCGGCAAGAACATAAGTGATTGTCTCGATCCCGCGGTGGGGGTGCCACGGGAAACCCGCGAGATAGTCCTCCGGGACGTCATTGCGGAAGTCATCGAGGAGCAGGAATGGATCGAATTCGGACGTATTGCCGAACCCGAAGGCGCGGCGCAGATGGACGCCCGCACCTTCGCGAGTCGGCTTGGACTTGACTAGCCGCTTAACCGGTCGAATGGACATAAATACTAGATGTTGGA
>JAOAPQ010000226.1 GCA_025462965.1 Bryobacterales bacterium | reverse complement strand
GGGCCCTTGCGCGCCCATTCGGGAAGCCGCGGCCCGCGCGGAGAAGCAATCTGAACCAGAGTTTCCGCCAAAGACAACCTACTTCGATACGACCGATTCGAAACCGAGATCTTTCAAGCTGGACTTTGTCCTGGCGAGCGACGCCGTGTCGCTGAAAGGACCGACAAGAACCCGGAACAGGTCCGCCTTGGAGCTCTCCCCGATGAGTGCGGGGAGACCGCGCCTCCGCAACAGGGCGACCATCTTGTCGGCCTCGGGAAGCTTGACCGCCATCAACTGTAAGTATTGATGGCCGGGAACGCTTTGGACGGCGACGGGAGTGGTGGGGGCCGCGGCATCAGCCGCGGCTTCGGCGGCCCGCTCGACGGCCTTCGGCGGAGACTTCTTCACTTCTTCGATTGCGGGGTGTGTAGTCGGACTTTCAGAGCTTGCCGCGGCTGGCGTCTGTGGCGCCGGCGCACTGGGCTCAGGCGCGATCGCGCGGGCTGCCGTTTCCGGTGGCGGACTTGCATTCGCGCTCGCGTCCTTTGCCGCGTCTTTCGACGCATTCCCGCCGGTGTTCCGGCCGATGATGTATCCCATGGTGAAGAACACGCCGAGCAGCGCGACCACCACAAAGAATGCGCTCAGCAACTGCTTGTTGCCGAGCACCAGCTCCTGTTCGTTTTCCGTTCGCGTCATGAACCTGCTCTATTGTCCTTCGATTTGCTGTACGTTGTCAGCGCGCTATTCAGGGCGGAGAGGATGTCGAGTGGAAGCGGGAAGACGATGGTGGTGTTTTTCTCGACGCCGATTTCGACGAGCGTCTGCAAGTAGCGCAGTTGCAGCGCGGCAGGCTGCTTCTGAATTGTCTCAGCGGCCATTGCCAGCTTTTCGGCCGCCATGTATTCACCTTCGGCGTGAATTATCTTGGCGCGGCGGTCGCGCTCGGCTTCCGCCTGCTTGGCGATCGCGCGCACCATCTGTTCGGGCAGATCCACCTGCTTCACTTCCACCATGTTGACCTTCACGCCCCACGGGGAGGTGTGCTGGTCGAGAATGCTCTGGAGCCGCAGGTTCAACTTCTCGCGCTCGCTGAGCAGTTCGTCGAGATCCACCTCGCCCAGTACGCTGCGTAGCGTGGTCTGCGCGAGCTGCGATGTGGCGAACAGAAAATTGGAGACTTCGAGGATCGCGAGTTTCGGATCGATGACGCGAAAGAAGATAACCGCGTTGACCTTCACGGACACGTTATCCCGTGTGACAACGTCCTGAGCCGGAACTTCGAGCGTATCTACGCGCAAAGACACGCGCACAATGCGATCGAGCGGAGCAAATACAAGAATTATCCCGGGGCCTTTGGCGCGGGGTAACATCCGGCCCAGGCGGAATATAACGCCGCGTTCATATTCGGCGAGAATCTTTATGGAAGAGATCAGGTACAGGCCGATAAAGATAGCGGCGATCAGCGGAAGCCCAATCATGTGGTAACCATCTTACTCTCCCGCAGGTTCCACAAAGAGCTGAAGTCCTTCGATTCCGACGACCCGCGCGGACTTGCCGGCTTGTATAGGCGTGGGTGAAGCCGCGTTCCAATACTCGCCATGTACGAAGATCCGCCCCGCCGGATTGAGGTCTTCAACGGCAGTTCCGATTTCCCCGATCATGGCCTCCGCACCCGAAACCGCTTTGTTGGCCCGTGCTCGCGCCGCGATCGAGAACAGGAAGGCAGTTATCAGGGCGAACGGAAGCGCCACCGCCAGTGCCGTTGAAAGACGAATGCGCATCTCGGGGAGCGGACTATCGATGAGCAGGAGCGCGCCCAGCGTGAGAGCGATCGCGCCGCCTGTTCCGAGGACGCCGTGCGAGGCAAACTTGAGCTCGAGACCGAAAAAGATAAAGGAGAGCACGATGAGAGAAGCGCCGAGCGCGCTGATCGGCAGCACGGAAAGCGCCGCCAGAGCGAGCAACGCGCAAATGGACCCGGCAACCCCCGGCAAGATCATGCCCGGCGCGTTGAACTCGGCGTAGATCCCTAGCGCGCCAAGCATCAGGAAGATCAAGGCAAGGTTCGGATCGCTCAGAAACGACAATATCCGCTCGCGCACCGATTCCTGATATCGAACAATCTCGGCGTTGGCGGTATGGATTGTTTGGGTCGAGCCGTTGAACCGGGTCACGGCTCGTCCATCGAGTTGCTTCAGCAGGTCGCGCTCATCGGCCGCAATGATCTCGATCAGATGTCCATCCAGAGCTTCACGCTCCGTGAACGATTTGCTTGCTAAAACTGACTGCTCAGCCAGACTGCTGTTGCGCGATCGCCGGGCGGTGAGGCTCCGTATCAGGGCGGCTGCGTCGTTCTCCACCTTCTGCTTCATGACCGGGTCCATCTGGCCGCCCACGACCACTGGATGAGCCGCGCCTGTGTTCGTGCCCGGCGCCATGGCGGCAATATCGCCCGCTTCCAACAGGAAGAATCCGGCCGATGCCGCTCGTGCTCCGCTCGGTCCGACCCAGGTGGCCACAGGAACCGGCGACGCTACGATCCGCTGAATGATCTCGCGCATCGAGTTCATCAATCCGCCGGGTGTATCCAGCCGGAGGATCACCAGCGACGCGTTCCGATCCCGGGCTGCGTCGAGGCCATGGGACACAATCTCGACCGTCACCGGAGTGATGGCGGTTGTGACTTGGATGGAGACTACCGCGCGGTCCGCCGCCCTGAGTTCACAAGCGCAGATAATAAGAGTCAAGACTCCAAAAAGGCGCCGCACGGCAGCTTTACTATATCAAGAGTTAAATTGTGAGTAAACGCTCTCTCTATCGGTCATATAGAAATGTTTTTGGGCTGAAGCTGATAGTTAAAGATAAAATATGGTGAGCGTATTTACTATGGCCAAAAAGACAATTGTGAATGAAGTTGCGTCCGTCTTGGGAACCGCAGCTGCGCGCGTGGAGAATCTAAAGCCGAAACGCGCTACCGCCGCGAAACACTCGAAAGCGACAAAGGTTGCGACATCTGAATCGGGAGTACAGGAGCCCGTCGCGAGTTCTGTTGAGCCGCCGGAAGTCCAGGCGGCCGTTGTCAATGAGGTCGTTGTTGATCCCGGTGAGGTCGCGCGCCTCGCTTATCTCTATTGGGAAGCTCGCGGGGGACAAGGTGGATCGCCCGAGCAGGACTGGTTAGCAGCGGAGCAGCAGGTAAAAGCCAAAGCAGCAGGAGCATAGGTTGGGCGGCTGCCCAGCCTACCCGCTATTTCTAGTATTTGCGAAGAACGGCCATTAACCGTCCCTGGATCTGCAAATCGCGGGGATGAACATAAATAGGTTTGAGCGCGGAATTAGCAGGTTGCAACCTCACCATTCCGCCTGGCTCCCGGTAAAACCGTTTCAGGGTCGTTTCCGATCCCGAAACCAGCGCAACGACGATATCGCCGTCGCGTGCTTCGCGAACTCGCTCCACCAGGATCATGTCGCCGTTGCAGATGTGGTCGTCTACCATGGAATCGCCGCGAACTTCGAGCGCGAACGTATCCTTCGAGCCCACGAAATCCGCGAAGCTCAGCGTTGCGCGCTGTTCCATTGCCTCTACCGGTGAGCCAGCCGCAATAGACCCAAGGAGAGGGACCTCCATCGCCGTTCCCTGCCGCTGCCGCCGCTGCTCCTGCAGATACTTCGGCGCGACTTCCAGAGATCGGCTTTGATTGAAACTGCGTTTCAGGTAATTCTTGGTCTCCAGAGCGCCGATGTGCTTGTGAACCGTCGCGAGGGACGCAAGATTCAAACCGCGCGCGATCTCCTCATAGCTGGGGCTGTATCCGTTCTCGTCCACGAATTTGGCGATGAACTCCACAACCTCTTTCTGTCTGCGGGTTAGAGCCATGGCTCTATCATAAGGCGAATAAAAGGGGAAAGCTAGCACAAAAAGGAGCAGACCGCCTGAGTCTGCTCCTTTTTTGTTTGCTTGGACTAAAAGCGGAAGCGCATCGCGAGCTGGAAGCGCCGGGCATTAGTTCCATCCGGCTGTGAGCCATCGGCGTTTGGCAACCCGTAAGTCAGGATGCCGGTTGAGATCGCCGGCGTGAGTTGCACGGGGGTATTGATGGATGTCGCGGAGGGCGTGGACACCACGTTATAGATGGTATTGTTGAAGCCGTTCAGATTGCTGTAATTGAAAATGTTGAACCCCTCTGCGAAGACCTCGATCGTTAACTTCTCCGTCGCCCGGAACAGGCGGGCGACGCGCAGGTCGACACGATAGTTCGCGTCGCCGTAGACGCCGTTTCGAGGAATAGTGGGCAGCGCCGTGTCGCCGTTCTGGCCGTAAATACCGCCGAAGCCGTTGTACTGCACGCCGTCCGTCCCGGTGAACGGAATATTCGATGTGTTGAGGTATGCGCCATAGGGACGCCCCGATTCCAGAGTAACAATGCTGCTGAACCGGTAGTTGCGAATGAGGGCATTCGCCCACGAGTCGCTCCGGCGACCGAAAGGTTCATCCCAGACGCCGTTGAGCACGGCGCGGTGTCGCTGATCGGTCGGCGCGATGCCGCGATTGGAATTCAGATTGAACTGGTTGTTCAGACTGCCGCCTCCGAACGGACCTTCCGCTCCCGCGCCGCCTCCGGAATCCGAACCAGCTAGATTCTCCGCCTTTGCGAGGGTATAAGAGATACCGCCTTGAAAGCCTCCTGCGAAACGCCGCTTCACTTCCACGAACATAGCGTTGTACCAGGTCTTGCCGATGGATTCGTTTACCGTAATCGATCCGAAAGCCGGATTCGGGCGTGCGAGATTCGGATTAGAAAGTGGACCCGCCGAAAACGGTTCCGTGAAAGTGGTGCCGTTCGGCAGTTGGTAAGTGCGCGTGAACTGGGGCGCCGGGAGATTGGCGTCAAGGGTGATTGGAAGTCGATCTCCATAGGAATGCACGTAGCTTACGGCGATGCTTAGATTCCTCGTTAGTTGCTGCTCGATGCCGACGTTGGTTTCCTGGACGCGCGGTCGCTGGAAATCGGACGCCAGACGGTATACCCCTGGAGGCACAGTCGCGCTGACTGACCCCGAATACAGGTTGGGATAATGCGGAGCGCCCGGGTCGGTCGGCTGAAAGGTGAGCGAGATGGTCCCTTTGGATGGATCGGCGAAGCCGGTCTGCAAAAGCGCGTTATAGATCATCCCATTCGCGGTACGGCCGTACACAATGCCGTAGCCGCCCCGGACGATCGTTTTCCCGTTGCTGAAGATGTCATAAGCGACGCCGAGGCGCGGGCCGATGTTCTAAGTATCGGAATTCAACTTCAGCGTTTCCGGAATAGCCGGATTCGGATACTGCGGAGAAGGCAGCTTCTCGTAGTCATACCGGATTCCGTAGTTAATGGTAATGTTGCGCCGAATCTTCCACTGATCCTGGGCATAACCCGCGAAGTCTATAGTGCCGAACTCCGTGCCCGGCAGGCCGAATTTCTGCTGAAAGCGCGTGTAGTGGTTGGCGCCGGTGGGGTTGAGAATATCCAGCCCGAGCGCATATGGCCCCGAGTAAGTGAATGCTCCGTTGAATAGCGCGGGGTTATTCAGAATGTCATAGGCGCGGTTGATTTCGCCGCCGAACTTGAACGAGTGCGAGCCGCGAATCACGGAGAAGTTGTCCACGAATTGCAACCGCCGCTCATCGGGATACGCAGGGCG
>JAOAPQ010000225.1 GCA_025462965.1 Bryobacterales bacterium | reverse complement strand
TCCTTCAGCAGCAGGGCAAATTTGACACCTTCATTGAGGAATTCAATGCAGAACGCACGCACGAGGCCCTTGGAATGAAATGCCCTGCCGAGATCTATGCTGCCTCCACCCGGCCCTACCGGCCTTCCGGAGCCGCATTACCCGTTCCATGACCGGACCGTCATGGTCACCAGTTGCGGCAGACTCTGCCTCTGTCGGAAGAAAATCAATCTGAGCAAGTCTCTCGCGGGCCAGGCTGTGGGAGTTAAGGAAGTCGATAGCGGAATCTGGCTCGTCAGCTTTATTGATTACGATTTGGGTTACGTCGACCTGGAGGAAAGAACTTTGCAGCCCCTCGAAAACCCCTTCGGGCCAAAAGTGTTACATATGTCTTAGGAACAATCTGTTACCTTATGTGTCCGGTCCGTACAGTTTCTAAACTGGCGGTGAGGGTGGGATTCGAACCCACGGGCAGGTCGGAGAATCTGTAACTTACAGATTCCTCGTTGCCGGGAGTGCCATATCTCCCATAGCTGCCGTCGCGCATTGCCCAAAATTGCCCAAATCGCGTCCTTAGGAACACGGCGCGAGCCTCAAGACGTTACTCCCTCAGCGCTCAAATGCGTGTCCGCGAACTAGCAGTTCTGCAGCGTTCTGCTGTTTGGATCCACCGCGCTTACCGATCCCCTCGGCACCAGATTGATGGCTGCTGCGTGGGGCAGGATGAACGGCGCAAGCGGTGGCGCAGTGCCCGGCGCGGATGTTGCTGGGGCGGATCATTGGGGGGATGTGAGGCCGATGGCGCTTGGAAACCACGCACCGATTCGCGACAGTGAGGGGTCTTGTGGTGCGGGGGGAACGTGAACCAACTTGGGAGCTCAGAATAGCCAGACCACGAAAGTTCCGTGGAAGGCTCGAAGGCTGGCTGAACCAGTTTCGCGCGATTTGGCCGGAGTTCCCGGCTGCTATGAACACGACCGGCACTGGCCTCTGGGTTGATCACGCTAATTCCGTGCTCACGCGTCGGGTGTCGACAATGTTCGATAGACAGCGAGAGCTCTTCCTGTGGGCGATCCGGAGGATTGAACAGGGTCGGATGAGCGTCTAGATCGTGAACGCACCAGTGGTAGTTTTGGGCCCGCATGAAATTCGACACAGAAAGGCGTGGCGCCATGCCACGCGCTTTGGGCCGGGACTTTCTTCACTCCCTAGCTGCACATGTCATCGATCGTTTGGATCCAAAACGCCATTTCGGAAGCAATCTATCCATGCAATCTTTGGTCGCCCAGAATGGCTACAGAATTCTGGCGACCAATTCGCTTGAGGGGCCGCTTGCTTGGGGTGCAAGAGGTCGTGGGTTCAAATCCCACCAGCCCGACCAAACCCTTTCTGTCCGGCAATATTTTGGCCATTGCAGAGTGGCTTAACGCATTAATTGTTGCCTCTAATTAATTGAAAACACAAAGCATGATACCAGCGGGATACGCTGACACTCGTTGGTCTTAGAAAACACTGAGGAAACTTGGACGCAGATTTGTACCCTTCGAATTCACCGCTCCCGTTTGAGCGGGTTCATTTGCCAGATTGACAGATTCTTGACAATAATTAGGAGCGGCGGATCTCGGCCAACACGGAACTAATGATGGCGATCTGTTCGGCCCCTTTGCGGCCGTCGCATAGCCCGCGTCATGGCCGATACATTCACGAAAACCCGGCGGCTCCGGCCAGCCAAGTGTTTTGCCCAGCGTGACCCCGTGTTATCTTAGAAGCTCCCTGAGGTGCTCGTCACAGGACGAGTGAAAAGGGAAGCGGGTGAAAATCCCGCACGGTCCCGCCACTGTAAGCAGCGAGCGACCGGCGCAGTAAGCCACTGTTCTTCGGAATGGGAAGGTGAGCCGGTTGAGCGATGACCTGCGAGTCAGGAGACCTGCCTCAGGCAAGTGCCGGCATTATGCTTCGGGCGAAAGCAGATCGCGCAGAAAACAACCGTATTTCGCGGGTTGTCCCCTCTTCTGGTTCTATTTTCCTGCTCACATTCGTTTCGAGGCGTACGCGGCTTTTTGAATCGAGGCCCGGACTCCTTAACGATGTTGACACTCATTCTTGGCGGCGTTAGAAGCGGCAAATCAAAACTGGCACAGCGGCTCGCGGCCCCAGCGAGACGCGTCGCATATATCGCCACCGCCGCGGTGGGTCAGGACCCCGAGATGGCGGCACGCGTCGAACGGCATCGCGGCGACCGGCCACGTTCCTGGCAGACCATCGAAGAACCTTTGGCACTGGCTAGCGCGGTGGAGCGTGCATCGAAAGAGGCCGACGCCATTCTCGTGGATTGTCTGACGATCTGGCTCAGTAACTTGTCTTGGGAGCATCGTGACGGCGAATCGGGGCACGTGCAGACTGTGGCGCTCACTGAGCTTCAGCAGATAGCTGGAGTATCTCGCCCATGCCACGTCATTCTTGTTTCCAACGAACTCGGTTGCGGAACTGTTCCCGAACCAGCGGTTACAAGGGCTTTCCGCGACGTCCACGGGCTTATAAACCAATGGGCTGCCGAAGCCGCCGACGAAGTCATCTTCACGGTCGCCGGGCTGCCCCTGTATCTTAAAACGGCTTCTCGCCGCGAGGGGTGCCATTGAATATTCCGCGTATTGTCATTGCGGGAACGCATAGCGGGGTCGGCAAGACTACGGTTTCGACCGGAATCATGGCAGCATTTCACCGGCGAGGGCTGCGTGTTCAAGGATTCAAAGTCGGGCCCGATTTTATCGATCCGACATTTCACCAGGCCGCGACGAATAGGCCGGGTCACAACCTTGACGGCTGGATGCTGTCGCGCGAGACCAACCTGGAAATTTTCGGACGCGCTGCCGGCGACGCGGATGTGGCGGTAATCGAAGGCGTGATGGGGCTGTTCGATGGGAGGAGCTCGCCATCGTTGTCCGGGACCACCGCTGAGATGGCCATCTGGCTGGACGCGGCCGTCGCTCTGGTGCTCGATGCCGCTGCAATGGCCGGGAGTGCTGCCGCGGTCGTACACGGCTTCGATACCCTGATCCCAGATTTCCGCTTATCGGCAGTGATCTGCAACAAGGTCGCGAGCGCTAAGCACTACGGATATTTGCGAGATGCAATGGTCGCGCGCTGCAGCCCTTCACCGATCGGCTATCTTCCCCGCGATACCAAGTTCTCAATGCCGGAGCGGCACCTGGGTCTTCATCCCGCGCAGGAGGCGCTCACTGCGGAACGGCTAGACCTGCTCGCCCGGTGGATCGAGTCGCACCTGGACCTTGATCGTCTGCTGGAACTCGGTTCACGGCCGAACTTCGCTGCTCTCTGCCTCCCTGATTTGACGCGGAAACCGGCACGAGCTCGCATCGGGATTGCGCGAGACGCAGCGTTCTGTTTTTACTATCACGACAACCTGGGATTGCTTAGAACGTTGGGTGCTGAACTCATCGGCTTCAGTCCAATCGCAGACCGAACGCTGCCGCCGGACCTGGATGGACTCTATCTCGGGGGTGGCTATCCGGAACTGCATGCCGAAGCCCTGTCCGCAAATGAATCGATGCGAGCCGCCATCGTAGACTTCGCCGCCGAGGGCGCCCCGGTCTATGCGGAATGCGGTGGCTTCATGTATCTGATGCACGCGATTGTCGATTCGGAAGGGCGCAATTGGCCGATGGCGGGGGTCTTCCCTACCAGCGCTCGCATGCAGAAGCAGCTGGCGAAGCTTGGCTACATCGAAGTGGAAAGCTGCGAAGCCGAAGCCTGGCTAGGACCAGACGAAAACGCGCGAGGACACGAATTCCGCTATTCCACAATGGACCCCATGCCCGAGACGATCGGCCGTGTTTATCGAGATCCCGCAGAAGGGTATCGTGTTCTATCTGTTGTCGGCAGCTACGTCCATCTGCACTTTCTCTCCAACCCAAAATTCGCCGAAAGATTCGTCCACGACTGCGCCCAGCACCGCGCCGTTAATCCAGGACGCCCCGTAAATCGAAAATGAACAAACTCTCTGTCCGCTTCTTGGTTTCTTTGCCCTTATTACCAGCGCTCGCAACTGCGGCGGATCTCTCGGTACGCGTCGCTGACTTACATCATGCTGTGATCTCAGCCGCAACAATATCGCTGGTTTCGCGTAACGGCGGCGAGAACCGAAACCTGACCACCGATGTGAGTGGTTCCTGCCGGTTTCACGGCATCCCCGCGGGTCAATACCTCATTCAAGGCGAGGCAGCGGGCTTCGATTCCTCCAAACCTCAGGCGGTTGACCTAAAAGGAGACGAACTCATGGAAGTAGAGCTATCGTTGGGAATAGCTCATGTTCGCGCGAGCATTACCGTGACGGCCTCGGGCACGCCGCAGTCCACCGACGAAGTTTCCAAAGCCCTGACGGTAGTTGATAGTGAAATGATCAATCTGCGCGCGGATAAGTCATTGGGGGAAGCGTTGCTGGATGTGCCAGGTCTGCGAGTACAACAGCTTGGCGGCCCCGGCTCAACCACATATTTCAAAGTCCGGGGGTTGCGCAATGCCGATACCGCAATACTGGTCGATGGGCTCCGCCTGCGCGACGCGGCCGGTACACAGGCCGACGCTTCGGGAGTTCTGCAGGATCTCGTCATCACGAACACCAGCCAGGTGGAAGTACTCCGCGGTTCCGGATCTTCTTTGTACGGTACCGATGCCACCGGGGGCGTGGTCAATATCATCACCGACCAAGGCGGTGGACGCACGCGCGGTTCGGTCTTGTTCGATGGAGGTTCGCTCGGCTCAATCCGCGGAATGGCTCATCTGGCGGGCGGATTCGATCATGATCGAATCGACTACAGCGTCGGCATCACGCACTGGAACGTGATGAGCGGCGTTAATGACGACAGCCCGGCGCGAAACACCAGCGGTCAGGGCCAAGTCACCTATCGCCTGTCCCGGACTGCAAGCATTTCCGCTCGCATCTACACAGGAGATTCATTCAGCTTCGTGAGACTCACCCCCCGCAGTGTGGGAACGCTGCCGGCCCAAGGGATCATCGACGCAGTACCCGTAACACTGGCTGAAGATCGTCGCTACGAATCAGGCACTCCTCTATCGCAACTCGTGCTCGGAGGCGCCACGTTTCTGCCAGCGGCCGACAACTCGGATAGCACGAGAGCGGGGCGCTTTTTCATGGGCGCCTTTCGGCTTACGGTCCGTCCATCCGAGCGGTTGGGGTTCACCGCGCAATATCAGGACCTGAGCACCACGCGCAACTACGGAGACGGTCCGGCCGGTCCGGGAAGCCAGCCGTCCGGCAGTTCTTTGTCGAAATACCTGGGAAACATCCAGACCGCGAATCCGCGCATCGACGCATCCCTGGGTAAGTATCAGCATTTCGACGCCGGATACGAATTTGAAAACGAAAAGTTCCAGAACCGTTTGTTACTTCCGGTGGCTAGCTCTAATTTCTTCACTGAAGTTACGCAGCGCAGCAACGCCTTTTTCGCCCAGGATCAATTACATTTCCTGGATAGCCGCCTTCAGTTCGCCGGAGCTTATCGCGTACAATTCTTCGCTCTGGATCAGCCGCTATTTCAACCTTTGGCCGGCGCACCCTTCACGGGCGGACGTTCTTAGCTCCGCCTACCGCGCAGACCGGGGACGCATCAACTTCCTACACCTTTCGCCGGTCCGGCACGAAGATCCGTGCTCACGCCGGTCGTAGCTACCGCGCACCTTCGCTCTTCGAGCGCTTTGGCGTTTTCTTCGGTGGATCGAGCTATACCTTGTACGGCGATCCGGGTCTTCGGCCCGATCGGTCCAGCTCCATTGACGCAGGCATTGACCAGACGATGTGGAACTCCCGAATTCGGCTCTCCGGAACGTACTTCTATACTCGCCTGAATGAGGTGGTCGTCTTCGATACGTCGGGCGCGATCAACGCCGTCACCGATCCCCTGGGCCGCAATGGCGGTTATCGAAATACACGAGGTGGTATCGCGCGCGGCGCCGAGTTTAGTGCCTCCGTTGCTGCAACGCGGACGCTGCAATTGACTGGCGCTTACACCTACACGGATGCTCGCCAACAAACTCCTCTGGCGGCAGGCGTATGGCGCACATATGAGATCCCGCAGCACCAGTACTCGATGACCGCGACGCAGCGTTTCTCTACCCGACTAACCGGCTTCTTTCTGTTGAGCGCCTCGTCGGATTATCTGGCCTCCGTTTCTGGCCGTGCATTTCAGTTCAAGGGTCCGGCACGCGGTCAGGCTGGACTGAGTTACCGCCGCCCAATGGGCGAGTTTCGCGCCATCCGGATCTACGGCAAGGCGGACAATCTGTTCAACCAGACGTATTTTGAAAATGGTTTCCGCACGCCAGGGAGAACTCTGACGGGCGGCACGCAGTTCGAGTTCTGAATTATGCGAATCAGACGATTTTGCTTTCTGACATTGTTGCTCGCGTATTCCGTCGGCGCAGCGAATTTTCCGCAGCGGATCGCCTCGTTATCTCCCGATTTGACGGAGATGCTTTACGGAGTAGGCGCGTTCTCCCGACTTGTGGGAGTCTCGAATTACGACACCTATCCTCCCGAGGTGGCAAAAATCCTTCACCTCGGGCAGTTACACAATCCGAGCCTCGAAAAGCTAACGGCGGCGCGACCCGACCTTGTAATCATCAACAATGCACAAGCTCAATTCCTCGAAGAGACTCTTAAAGACTTAGGCCTTCGCGTTCTGAAGACGTCCAACAGGTCCATAGAGGAGATCTATGCGGCAATGATTGCGATAGGACACGCCACAGGCAACGATCGCGAGGCGGCGAAACTGGTTGCGGATACTCGTGAAGGTCTGGATCGCGTCAGGCGGAAGACAGCTACTCTTCCCAGGCCGCGAGTGGTTATGATTGTCAATCGCACTCCCGGAACCCTGCGCGATTTATCGAGTGCTACCGATGGCACTTATCTTGCGGACCTGGTTGCTATCGCGGGAGGGCAAATTGCCATTTCGCGGGTCCCGAGCGGCTACGTTAGGCTCGGCAAAGAGGACCTGCTTGCCACCAATCCCGACATCATTCTCGACTACGTTAACGGCCCAAAAAGTACCCTCTCGGGCGATCCCATGGACGCATGGCGTGAGTTGCCTGAATTGAAGGCAGTGCGCGAGCGTCGGGTACTCGGCGTCAGCGCGGATTACGTGCCGCATGCCTCGCAACGCATCGTGCAGACGGCGGAATTGTTCGCCCGGCTGATTCATCCGGAGCTTCGGTAATGTTCGAAGCACGCGATCTCGATTACGCATATAGCGATGACCGCCTCGTCGTGCACGGTGTCAACCTGGTTGCAGAACCCAGATCCATGACGGCGGTTATTGGGGCCAACGGTTCCGGAAAATCCACGCTCATTCGGATGCTCGCGGGGCTGTTGCGCCCCCGCGCTGGGACGATTACGCTCGATGACGTTCCTCTGAACGATTGGGAACCCCGGTTGCGCGCCCGGCAA
>JAOAPQ010000204.1 GCA_025462965.1 Bryobacterales bacterium | reverse complement strand
TCGGCAAGTTCCTGCAAGCCGCCGCCGCAACCACGCTGGAGGAAAAACTCAGCGATGCCGGCCAGGTCCACGCACTCACCGGCGCGTGCCCTACAGTTGCTCTCCACGTCCTTTGGGATCTTCCAAACGGCGTGGCCGATACGGCGGAGTTGAATTCCCTAGCGGCCCGTTACAGAGTGCAGCCCGGTTCTATCAACCCTAATCTCTTTCAGGATCAGATCTACAAGCACGGCTCCTTCGGCAATCCCGATCCATCCATACGCGGCCGGGCTCTCGACCACACGCTTGAAAGCATCGAGATCGCCAGGCGGCTGAACAGCCGCGACATCTCCATGTGGTTCGCCGACGGCTCGAACTATCCAGGCACCTCAAACATCCGCGCGCGACGCCGGTGGTTCGAAGATGGGCTGCGCGCATCCCACGAGGCTCTCGCGCCCAACCAGCGTTTACTCGTCGAATACAAGCCGTTCGAACCCGCCTTTTACCACACGGATATCGCCGATTGGGGTATGTCGCTCCTCATGTCGCGCGCGGCCGGTCCGCAGGCCAAGGTTCTGGTCGACACCGGCCACCACTACGCCGCACAAAACATAGAACAGATTGTCGCTTGGCTCCTGAGCGAAAACATGCTCGGCGGCTTCCACTTTAACGACCGCCGCTACGCCGATGATGACCTCACAATGGGTTCCATCGATCCCTACCAGGTCTTCCGCATCTTCAACGAGATTTTGTTCTTCGAGTGGGAGACTAACTCGCGCGCCGATATCGCGTACATGATCGATCAGAGCCATAACCTGAAGGGTAAGATCGAAGCAATGATCCAGACGGTCTCCATGGCACAGGAGCTTTTTTCGAAGGCTTCGCTGGTAGATCACGCTCTCCTTGCGGAAGCGCAAAAGGAGCCGAATATCGTGGAAGCCGAATCGTGCCTCCAGGATGCCTTCGCGACGGATGTGCGTCCAGCCATCCATGAGTGGCGCGTTTCGAAGGGTCTTCCCGCCGATCCGATGCGCGCTTTCCGTGAAAGCGGGTACCTGGAGCGAATCACAACGGAACGCAGCGCAAAGAACATGTCCGCCGTGACGGCTTACGCATAACAATGCACCGCAATTACCTCGCGTTCGATCTGGGCGCGGAGAGCGGGCGCGCAGTGCTGGCCCGGCTCCACTCCGGAGTGCTCACCATAGACGACGTTCACCGCTTCCCCAACGAACCGGTAGAGTACGGCGGCTCGCTCCACTGGGACCTCCCGCGCCTCTGGTTCGAAATCCGGCGCGGTCTAAACAAGCCCGAGGTGCCCAAGTTGGACGGCATCGGCGTCGATACGTGGGGTGTCGATTACGCGCTGCTCGGCGAAGGCGGGGAGCTTCTCGAGAACCCCTATCACTACCGCGATGCGCGAACCGAAGGCGTGATGGACGAGGTATTTCGCGTTCTCCCGCCTGAGACGATCTACCAGGCAACCGGCATCCAATTCATGCCGATTAACACCATTTTCCAGCTCTTCGCCGCCGTTCGAAAATCCCCGCGCCTGTTTCAAGCCGCCAATACGCTCCTCACCATCCCCGATCTCCTGAATTACTGGCTCACAGGCAAAGCCGTCTGCGAATTCACCAACGCTACAACCACGCAACTGATCGACGCCCGTACTCGCTCCTGGGCCCGCCCGCTGTTCGAAGCACTGGGCATTCCCGTCACCCTCCCGGCGGCCGTCACAGAACCCGGCACTGTCCTCGGCTCTCTGCTTTTCGGTGCTGGTACGCCGGTCATCCTTCCAGCCACCCACGATACGGGTTCGGCAGTGGCTTCCATCTCCGCGCGCGAGAACACCGCCTTCCTCAGCTCCGGCACATGGTCTTTGTTGGGCATCGAACTGGATTCGCCCGTCATCACACAGGAAGCGCGTCGCCTCAACTTCACCAACGAAGGCGGGGTGTGCGGCACCGTGCGCCTGCTCAAGAACGTCATGGGCCTGTGGATGCTGCAGGGTTGCCGCCGGGCGTGGGCGGTCGATGGCCGCCATTACGAATACGCCGAGTTGATTGCCGCCGCTGGCGATGAACCGGAGTTCCGGCACCTCCTGGATCCCGATGATGCCGCCTTCCTGCGGCCCCACGACATGGTTCGCGCCATCGAAAATTTCTGCCTGAAGACCGATCAGGCGGTACCCGCGACGCCCGGCGCATACGCCCGCGCGATCATGGAAAGTCTCGCGTTCAAGTACCGTCGCGTGATCGAAGATCTGGAACGCCTGATCGCCTGCCGCATCGACAATATCCGGATCATCGGGGGCGGGTCGCGCAACAGGCTCCTCAATCAGTTCACCGCTGACGCCACGGGCCGTCGCATTCTCGCGGGCCCGGTAGAGGCGACCGCGCTCGGCAACGTCGCTATCCAGATGCTCGCCACCGGCGCCGCGAGCTCACTACATGACGCTCGCGCCATCATCGACCGTTCCTTCCCGACCGACGTCTGCGAGCCGTCCGACCCAGTGCGGTGGAACAAAGAATATCAACGTTTCCAACAATATTGTGAGTACACTTATGCCTGAAACGAGCTTCGCTCCTAACGCCGAAGTAACGCACCTGAAATACCTTTGGAACGATGAGGAGGCCGATCGGCTGAAGAACGACCCCATCGGGCTGCTGCGCTACCGCTCCAACCTCCTCGGCGCCGATCTGCGCATCACCAACTTCGGCGGTGGCAATACGAGTTCGAAGATCGAGCTTCCCGATCCGTTCACCGGCAAACCCGTGCGCGTTCTCGCCGTCAAGGGCAGCGGCGGCGATCTCGGCTCCATCAAGGATTCAGGTTTCGCGCTGCTCTATCTCGATCGTCTGGAGCAGCTCAAAGACGTCTACCAGGGCGAAGCGCACGAAGACGAGATGGTGGCGTTCTACCCGCTCTCCGCATTCAGCGAGAACAAAGTCGCGGCCTCCATCGACACTCCTCTCCACGCGTTCGTCCCCTACCCTCACGTTGACCACCTGCATCCCGATTGGGCCATCGCCCTTGCCGCCAGCGCCAACGGCAAGCGGAAGCTGGAAGAGTTCAACAAACGCTACGGCCGGAGAGTTGTCTGGCTCCACTGGCAGCGGCCCGGCTTCGAGTTGGGTCTGCAACTGGAGCACGCCATCAAATCGAATCCGGGCTGCGATGGCGTGCTGCTCGGCAGCCACGGCCTCTTCACCTGGGGCAACAGCCAACGCGAGTGCTACCTGAACAGCATCCGTACCATCGACCAGATGGGCGAATTCATCCTCGAGCACCTGGCCAAACTCGGCGACGCCGCGCTGTTGGGGGGGGTCGAGTCGGAGCCGCTCGCTGACCGTGAGAAGATAGCCGCTGCCATCCTGCCCGCCCTCCGCGGCGTCGTCTCCAGTAACCGCCGAACCATCGCGCACTTCGACGATTCTGAAGACGCTCTCCGCTTCGCGAACTCCGCCTGGGGTAGGCAGTTGGGCGCGCTCGGCACCAGTTGCCCCGATCACTTTCTGCGAACCCGCATCTCTCCGATGTTCGTTGACTGGAAACCGGCGGAGCACGATCTCGCTGGCCTAAGGGCCGCCATCGCGCAGCATGCGAACGATTACCGCGCCGATTACGCCAAATACTACAACGCCTGCGCCACGCCCGATTCCCCAAAGCTTCGCGATTCGAATCCGTCCGTGGTCATCATCCCCGGCCTCGGTCTCTTCGGCTTCGGTAAGAACAAGAAGGAAGCGCGCATCACCACCGAATTTTTCGTGAACGCGATCCACGTCATGGCCGGGGCCAATGCGCTGGAAGAGGCCGGCACCGAGGCAGGAATTTACCCCCAAGCCCGCCACGCAGAGCGCTCGCATGAATTCGAGAGCTTCCACAACTATGTTGCGCTTCCGCGCACGGAGGCGTTTCGCATTGAATATTGGGCCCTCGAGGAAGCCAAGCTGCAGCGCATGCCTCCCGAAGCTGAGTTCAGCCGCAAGATCTTCCTCATCGTAGGAGGCGGCAGCGGTATCGGCCGCGAAGTGGCGCTATTGCTCGCGAAAAAGGGCGCGCACCTGGTCGTTGCCGACATGAACGCGCAGGCCACGGAAGAAGTCGCCAAAGAAGCAGCGAAACTTTCCTCCCCGGATCAGGTCTCGCACTGCGCGGTTGACCTCGGTTCCGGGCCCAGCATCGCCGCCGCGCTCGAGCACACCATCCTGCAGTTCGGTGGAATTGACGGGATCATCAACACCGCCGCCATCTTCCCGGTCCCGGGCGCCGACGGCCTGCTCTCCGAAGCGCAATGGGTGAAGACGTTCCACATCAACGTCACTGGCAATTTCCTGCTAGCGAAAGAAGCGGAACGAGTGCTCCGCGAACAGAATCTCCCGGCCGTTGTGGTGCTCACAAGCTCGGCCAACGCCGTTGTCCCTAAGCGTGGCAGCGAAGCCTACGACGTCAGCAAGAGCGCGCTCAACCAGCTCATCCGCGAGCTCGCCATCGGCATGGGGCCCCTTGTCCGCGTCAATGGCATCGCCCCGGCGACGGTCGTCGCCGGCTCGACGATGTTCCCGCGCGACCGCGTAATCGTCTCGTTGTCCAAATACGGAATCAGCTTTTCCGAAGACGAAACCACTGAAGAGCTGCGCGGCAAGCTCGCGGAGTTTTACGCGCAGCGCACCATCACGCGCAAGCCTATCCTCCCGCAGGATTGCGCCGCGGCCATTGTTTGGCTAGCCGGTGAGGAAAGCGCCAAGACGACGGGCCACATCATTCCCGTGGACGGCGGTTTATCGGAAGCGTTTCTGCGGTAGTTGATCCAAGCTCACTTCCGCACTCCAATGCAGATCAGCTCCTTGAGACTGCGATGATAAATCCTGCCATCGCTGTAGCTGATCGAATTCAGGCTCCACGTTTCGCCTGAAGGCCCCAAATCGTTGATCGCGACCACCGCGCTCTCATCCAGCACGGGCGCTTTCGCGTTCACGACATACGTGACCCCCAACATCGTCGTGAAATAAACCTTATCTCCCAGCGCCACGGGACTGCCCCAAAACGCCGGAATCTGCCATCCGTCCGTGCGCGAGCGGTCTTCCGCCGCCACATCGTTCCCGTGCACATCCTCGGTCTTCGTGCGCACCGCAATCCCGTAGACTTTTTTCTCCGCCTCACCCGGCTTGCGGATCACTGTCACCGGCACTTCCAGATACTCCACCTTCCCGGTCTCCACGTTCACCCGCCCAATGCAATGCGACGGCCCCGCCTTTCCTTTTGGCGGATGAGTGTTGCGCGCGTGCGCTGTCGTGGTGAGGAAATAATGGTATCCGCCCACCGCGATGTTGCAGTGCCACGCCGGCATGACCCTGATGACATCGCCCGGTCCGAGCTTGTTGCGTG
>JAOAPQ010000190.1 GCA_025462965.1 Bryobacterales bacterium | reverse complement strand
ATGGACCGCAGTGCTCGGCGGAAGCTGTAAGAGCGCGGAAGCCATCTGCACTCGAAGCGTACCAAACCCGAGTTGGACATCCAATTGCTCCCTATCACCATGGAGATATGGAGATCCCATTCGTCCTGCGGAATTGATTGGTCGCCCGACGGACGTTCGCTCGCCTAGGCCGGGAATGGGGCTATCTGGACTGTGCCGGTCGCGGCCGGGAAGACCTATGCCTATTTCACGTATCCAAAAGAGCTGCACGGGTTTTCGCAGAACGAACACCGGCTGGATGCATCGCAAAAACAGGAGGCGTTTCTAAACCGGTATCTGAAGCCGCAGTACGCGCGCGGCATCACTTCGACTTCGGATGTGGTTCTCGACGATAAAACGACAAGTAAAACGATCAGTCGAGCAGTTCAAAGATCGTGCCTCGCCCGAGCAGCCAGTGCGGGTCGAATCGAAGTTTCACCTCTTTCATCGCTTCAACGCCCCCCGGTTCGTACTGCCAGGCGAGCATCGCTGCTTTGCGCTTCCCGAGTCCGTGCTCGGCGGAAACCGTGCCGCCGAGTCCAACAGCCTTTTTCGCGAACTCCTTTAGCAGGAGGCTAGCTGTATCGGCTTCCAATTGGGTGGCGGGCAGCATGTTGACGTGAACGTGGGCATCGCCGATGTGGCCATAGATTACGTAATGCCCCGGTAGTTCCACGTCGAGCCTGCGCCGGTAGTACGAAAGCATCTCCCGGTTCTGGTGAATCGGAACGGCGTAGTCGGTCCCGAGTTTGAGATAGCCGCGCTGGCGCACAGTAGCGATCACCAGTTCCGGCAAGGCATGACGGAAGCCGCGAAATCGTTCCCGGTCTTTCTCTGTGACCGCGAACCAGGAGGCATCGGTTATGGCGCCAGTCTCGCTGAGCCGCGTCTCCCATGTATCCAGGTCGGTAGGCTCCGATTCGATCAGCAATGCCGCGGTGGCATCACGGGGGATTTCCGGAAAGCGGCCTCTCAGCAGCGCCAGCGAGTTCCGATCGAAATATTCCAGCATCCGAAGCTCGGGAAGAGGACGCCAGGTATCGACCGCGCCGAGCGCCTTGTCGTCAGATGCGAAGAAGACGACCGCAGTGAACAGATCCGCCGGAATCGGCAACAACGAGATCTCCGCTTCCAGGATGATGCCGAGCGTGCCTTCGGAACCACAGAAGAGATCGATCCAATCCATGCCCGGCCGCAGGTGGTAACCGGCGGTGCACTTGGTTGTCTTGGGCAGGGGAATGAGGGGAACGGGAAAATCGATTCTATCGCCGCGTCGATATTCGACTATCCTTCCGTCCAGCAGCGCCATGCGGAGAGCGATTATATGGCGGCGTGTGCTGCCAAATCGAAAACTGCGTGATCCGCTTGCGTTCGTTGCGATGGTGCCGCCGAGGGAGGCCGTGATCTCCGTCGGATCAGGAGCGTAGAACTGATTGATCCGGGCCGCGGCATCGCGGATTTCCAGCAGCGTAACCGCCGGTCCTACGCGGGCCGAACCTTGACCGATCTCCAGTTTCCTGAATTTCTCAAGAGACAGCACCCATCCTCCCCGCGGTACACGGGCTCCCGTTAAACCCGACCCGGCGCCGGCCACTGTGACGGGTATGTTCTGGTCGGAAGCCTCGCGCAGCATATCCAGGACTTCCCGTTCGTTCGCCGGGGAATAAACCCGGTCGGCCCATCCCCTGAAACCGGAGGAATCGGAAAGATAGGCTTCGTGAACGGGGCCGGTATTCATGTACTCTCCAGTCTACGGATGATTTGCCGGTTAGCGCGGCGACCGTGGGCGATCCGAGCCACTCACGAATCTGCTGCGCGGTGAAGACGTTGAGGTAGGTCGACGCCGATGCGGGAGCGGGGGAGAGCGAGAGAGGGTAGTACAGCTGCGCTGCGGCGATTATCTCCTGCTCTGTTGCTGCAGCTACACTTGCCGCTCTCTCCGCGCATCTGCCCTCCATGTTGCCACATCGTAGGGCTTACTCCGGAGGCTATACAGCCTTACCGAAAAGACATGTCAGCTCCGTGGGCTACAACTCAACGGATCATCCTGCGGCCGGCAAAGCGAAATGCGCCTGGCTCGCTCATCCAGGCGGCACCAGCGGTTGGACGCGAATCCCGGATGACATCGACGCAGCGGAAACCGGTCCCAGACACACGCCAAAAATCATGGGGCAAGGAAATGGGCAAGGTGGCCGTTTAGCTGGTTTGCTTAAGGGCGTCCTTGGGATTGGAAGTCGTTGAAAAAATTGGCTCCTCAGGTAGGATTCGAACCTACAACCCTTCGGTTAACAGCCGAATGCTCTACCGTTGAGCTACTGAGGAACAGAGGAGGGCCTTTTCATTACACCATCGCCGGCGCGGCCTGTCAAACTGCATGACACACCGCATTGTGCTTCCGCGCCAGATCGCAAAAGCGGGCCATCCCTTCATAGCATCGCTCGTCCAACTCATACACGATCCGCCGCGTAAGATAGTCTCGCGCCAAGTCCTCCGCGAAACCTCGTGAAGCGGCATCGTTGTGCAAAATATCCCCCAGGCGTTCTCTGCCAAATTCGAAAGAAGCCCGGAAGATTGCCTGAACCTCGGGCCCGAAGCCACCCCGACGGCCCGCCCAAACCGCGTAAACCATGGGAAGACCGGTCAGATCCCTCCACTCGCCGCCCAGATCATAAATAAGATACGGAGAGACTCGACGGTCGTATCGTAAAGCCGGATCTCCAATGATAAGGGCCGCATCCGCGTCTTCAAGCATCACCTCCACCAAAGGCTGCTTCCTGACCGCTAACGGCTTGACGCCGTATTTCTCCGCAAGAATCACTCGTGCGAGCGCGACAGAAGTCCGCGAACTCTCGTCCATCGCGATCAAGTTGATTCGATCCGCCGGAACCCTGGAAATCAGGAGTATGCTGCGCACCGGCCCATCTGACGCAATTCCCAATCCCGGGACGGCTTCCAAACCCTGCCGCTCCACCTCGATCACCGGCACAAGACCCAGATCCGCCGTTCCCGCTTCCAGTGATTCGGCGCACACCGCCGGGAGTTCGAAGCGCAGTTCGAACACGTTCTGCTGGGGCCCATGCACCAGGCCCCAAACCAACGGCGCGGAGTTTAAGTAGCTGACGGCGCTTACGCGCAGGCGGTCGGACGGCGAAGAGGTCAACACCGAGTTTACTATTCAGCGGAGTTGATAGAGGCGCGTGTGCGCGGCATGGGCTTATCGCTCTGTCCGTAGTCGGCCGCCGCTTCGCTTGAGCTCGCTATGTCTTCGGCGCCGGTTCGCTGCAGCAGTTCCTTTGCGCGTTTAACCCAATCCTCACTATCGCAGTGGACCGAGAGCAGAATCCCGCCGTGCTTGATGCGGCCCTCGTACCGAACTGCTTCATACTCGGGCATGCCCGCGCCCACCAAAGCGCCTGTAATGCCGCCCAGCGTTCCGATGGCCCCCACGCCGGCCAGCGCCGCGACAATCGGACCGGCCGCGAGGAACGGCCCGATGCCGGGGATGGCGAGAGCGCCAATACCCACCAGCCAGCCCAAAGCTCCGCCTAAGATGGCGCCGGACGTGGCGCCGGTAGCTGCTCCTTCCGGAGCTTTCGTGTGCTTTTCATGCGCCAGATCCTTCGAACCCATATTCTCCGGCAAGAGGATCGAAATATCCGTGTTCCGAAATCCAGCGGTTTTCAAGCTTTCAACCGCTTCCTCCACCTGGAGTTGAGTCCGGTACAGGCCGAACACCGCTACATTTTTCATTGCTCTCGTGCTCCTTCGAACACTTACAGTGCACGGTTTATGCCAAAAACGATTCCTACGCATCCGGACAGTTTCGCCGCCCAAATGCCGTGTTACTTTCAAAAAGGTGTCGCTACGCGCATTTGCGAATGAATTCATGAAAAAGGTCCTTTTCTACTCTTTCACGTGTTTGCCGTTTCTTGCGTTGGCTCAAGCACAGGTCCAGTTAAACCCTGTTCCGGCGCGCATTGTCGGCCAGGACATTTCCACTCAGAGCGCCGTAAACATGGTCGAAGGACGCGAATTTAATTCGCCTCTCGGCATCGCCGTCGACACGACGCAAAATCCCCCGGCTCTCTATGTCGCCGATACCGGCAATAACCGCGTGCTCGGATTCCGTAACGCCCTCTCGTTCGCTACCGGACAGAAAGCGGACATTGTCATCGGCCAGATGGACTTCCTTTCATCGGGCGCACAGGGTCCCTTTTCGGGCGGAGTGCGGAACACCGGGCTAGCTGCGCCGACGGGGCTGGCCGTAGACGCTGCGGGTAATCTTTATGTAGTGGATTCGGGGAACAACCGCATTTTGCGGTTTCCGACACCTTTCTCACAAACGAATTTGTTCCCCGACCTGGTAATCGGCCAGACGAGTTTCAATACAAATGCCGCGAATCCCGGTGGAGTGTCTGCGAGCACTCTTTCCCTCAACAATGCGAACGGCATTTTCCAGGCTTACCTCGCGTTCGATGCGACCGGAAATCTTTGGGTAGCCGATGCCGGAAACAACCGGGTGTTGGCCTTCCGTCAAGCGGACCTTGCGGCGACTCCTCCGGTAAATGGTCCTTCGGCGTTCGTAGTTCTGGGTCAGCTCGATTTCGCCAGTGGCGGCTTGAGTTCGTCGGCGGGAGGTACCGGCCTGAACGGGATCAATACCCCGACCGGCCTCGCTTTCGACCAGGGCGGCAACCTCTATGTCTCTGAATCGACTCCGCAGAATAGCGCCACCCGGTCGCGGGTACTGATTTACAGCCCGCCCTTCACGACGGGCAAGGCTGCCACCCGCTTGCTAGGCGTGGTGCCCTCCACAGTGGTGCCGCAGCCCCTGCCCGTTAGCGAACAGCAGTTTGCGCCGTCCGTAGGCGGCCTCTTCATCATGAATAATGGGGTCGGCGTGGCAGATACCCGCTACAATCGCCTACTCGTTTTCAATCCGCTGAGCCAGTTCACCAGCAACGTACTTACGCAGCAGGCGCAAATCGTTTTCGGTCAAACGAACTTTTCGGTAGCGCTGGCTAACCAGGGGCTGCCCGAACCTAGCGCGACAACGCTGCTGGGCCCGTCCGCGGTCGCAGTCACCGGCACGCAACTTTTCATTGCGGATAGCGGTAATAACCGGGTACTGGCGGTTCCGTACTCCGCGAACGCGATCGGATCGGCTTCCGGCGTTCTGGGCCAGGACGCATTCAATTTCAACGCACCGAACCTGGTGGAAGGCCGCGAATTCCGATTCACGGCGGGACAAAACGGGCTCGATGCGGGCATCGCCGCCGATCTCACATCCAGTACGCCACACCTGTATGTTGCAGACACCTACAACAACCGTGTGCTGGGCTTCCGCGACCTGCGGACGATGAAAGCCGGAGCGAAAGCGGACCTGGTAATCGGGCAGCCCGATTTCCAGCACACCGAAAACAACTATCCGTATAACGATTCCAACCGGCCTTCGGCTAACAGCCTGCACAATCCCACCGGCTTGATAGTCGATACCGCCGGCAATCTCTATGTGGCGGATACCGGCAACGCCCGCGTGCTGCGCTTTCCGAACCCTTTTGCCACGGGCCAGAACTTTCCCGCCGCGGATCTGGTGCTCGGACAGCAGAGCGCTACCGCGCCCCCCATACGGGACGCCTCGGCCGCGACAATGTCGGGCCCGTACGGGCTGGCATTCGCCGCTACCAACGGCCTGCTCGTCTCGGACGTCAATCTCAACCGCGTCCTGTTTTTCGCCGGTACATCTGCCACCTTCACCACCGGCATGGCCGCTTCGAAGGTCTTCGGCCAACCCACTTTTACGAGCAGCGCGGCTTCCTCGGCGGCCAACCCCGAACTGAACCGCATGAACGCGCCGCATCATATAGCGACCGACACGGATGACCGGTTGTACGTAGCCGACACCAGCAACGGGCGTGTCCTGATCTTCGATCGCGCCCCCAGCGCCGGGCCGGATCCGCGGGCGGCCACGCTCCTCTCGGGATTGAACAATCCGCGCGGCGTTTTCGTGAGTCCCTCCACCGGAGCCATCTGGGTGGCCAGCGCGGGGGCCAACAACATCTCGCAATTTCCGAACTTCAACACCCTGATCGTATCGTCCACGAATTCCGGCGCGTTTGCGCCCACGGCCGTGATCGGCGATTTCGCTCCGATGGCCGTCACCCTGGACGCGTTCGAAAACCTTTACACAGCCGACGGCTCCAACCGGGTGCAGATTAATTTTCCGGGCCTGACCACCCTGAACGCGGCGAACTTCGTTCAGAATCAGCCGCTGGCGCCGGGAGTGATCGCGTCTATCTTCGGGTTCACGAACCAGTTCGGAACTGCCACGGCGAGCGCCGCCGCACCTTTGCCGACGCAGTTGGCGAACTTACAGGTGCTGTTCAATGGCCAGCCCGCGCCGCTTTATTACGTCGGGCCGAATCAGATCAACTTCTTGGTGCCGATGAATGCGCCCACCACGGGGACCGCGGATTTACTGGTGATGCGCGCGGATACCGGCCAGATTTTGGGCAACTTCCCGGTGCCAATGAATGTCGCGTCGCCGGCAATCTTCACCGTCGGCACGTCACCCGGAAGTGGTCAGGTCGCAGCGATTAATCAGGATGGCACGCTGAATTCCCAGGCTCATCCGGCGCCCAACGGGTCGATCGTGTCTTTCTACGCGACGGGCGAAGGTTTCGTACCCAACGCTCCACCGGATGGTGTCGCCGCAACCGGTCCTGTACCGGCATCGCAGGGTTTGAATGTCATCATCGGTACCTCCGGGTTTGTCCCGGATGCAAATATCACGTACTCGGGGCTTGCGCCGG
>JAOAPQ010000162.1 GCA_025462965.1 Bryobacterales bacterium | reverse complement strand
GAGAACGAATCCGGGTATCGCAAGAGCTCGCCCGTCTATAGCGCCGCTGCGCTGCAGGCAAAGCTGCTGATCGTCCACAATATCGAAGACGACAACGTGCATTTCCAGAATTCTCTGCAGATGGCCGATGCCCTTGAGAAGGCCGATCGGAGATTCGAGATGCTGGTCTATCCGCAGAAGGCGCACGGAGTAACCGGGCCGGTGACGAAGCACCTGCGTGAATCGATCACTGCGTTTTTCGAAGAGAATCTGAAGTAGAGCGCGGCTCAGCGGCGCATCGCGAAGAACACGACGATCAGGATTGCGAAGAGCGCCAATGCTCCCAGGATGATGATGAGAGGCAAGTTGGCGTTCTTCGGCTTCCCCGGCGCGTTCTCCTGCCTTTGTTGAGGCTGTCCGAGCGTCGGCGCGGCGCCGGCCGACATCATTTGCGTGAACTGCCCGGGACCCTGGGACGATGGAGTGCGTTGCTGCCGGGGCTGCGCGGAAGGAGCCGCGAACGCGCCTGTCGCCGATCCGCTGAACTGCGCTCCGCCTCCCAAGGGCGGCGCGGGTTTCGGAGGCGTCCCTCCCGACGGAGTTCCGAATAGCTGGGTAAACTCGCCAGCGCGATTCGGCGTGGGCGGCGGAACGGCGGATGCCGGAAAGAGATCGGCAGCGGCGTTCTTATTTTGCACTCCGGGACTCAATGGCGATTGGAACATCCGCGTGAACTCTCCGGGACCCGCCGGCTTGGGAGGCTCCGGCTGGTTCGCGGGCTTCGCCTGCATGCTCTCGAACATTTTCGTGAACTCGCCTGGCTCCTTCGGGGGAGGAGGCGGGGTGGCGGGCTGCGGGATTGGGAACAGGCGCGTCGCTTCGTCGGCGGCGGACGGGGCTTGGAAAACAGGAGACGGCATGGTGCGCGTGATGTCGCCGGGTTCGTCATTGACGGGCAGAGGCGAGGGGGCCGGAACCTGAAACATGCGCGTGAACTCGCCCGGCTCGGCATCGGTGCCGGGAGGTGCGGGCTCCTCCTTCTTCGGGGGCGTGCCGGCGTGGAACATCCGTGTGAAATCGCCCGGCGCATCCGGTTCGGAGGGGAAGAGCGGATCGGGAAGGGGTGTTCCGGTTTTCCACACCGATCCTTTAATGGGCGGCGGTTTCGGCTCCGGCGGGGCCTGCACGGGCTTCATCAGAGTAGTGAACCAAGCCCGCGCGGTCGTTTCCGCCGGAACGGGATCGGTCACGATATACGGAATCTTCAGTTCACTCCCGAACTCCAGCAAGGCACTCCGCGCGCTCAACGGCAGGCCATGCAGGCCGTCGAACAGCGCATGGTCCTCCAGTTTCATGAACAGATGCACCTCCAGCGAGCGGCCCGAAGCGATCTCCTTCGCCTTCAGCGTGCGGATACCATCGTCGCGGAGTACATCGAGCAATTGGTAGTTCTTCTCCAGATTCATCGCTGCCTCAAATGCCTATGTTAGAGTGATTTCGTGCAAATAAGAACGGGGGCCCCCGCGCCGCGGGAAGCATGGTGTGACAAGCCATGAACGCGCTCTCCCGCGTAGTCTGGTCGGAAGGCATGTACCTGGGTCCGCACCACTTCCAGGCGCAAAGCCGGTATTTCGAGGACTCTACCCGTTTCGCAATTGCCGCGCTGTGGTTCGAGCCGTACGGTCTCACTTCAGGCCAACTGGATTCCGAAGCTCTGCTCAACGGCACGCTTTCACTTGTACATGCGCACGGAATCTTCCCCGATGGGCTCACCTTCCAGATGCCCGATGCCGATCCGCTGCCGGCGGCGCGCAACATCGCCGAACTCTTCCCGCCGGCGCGCGATTCGGTGACTGTCTCGCTGGCGGTCGCGCCGCGTAAGCGGAATGGCGTGAACTGCGTCACGGCGGGCGGTCCGAATGGGGCTTCGAGCGATAACGCAGCCCGTTATCGCGGCGAAGAATTCCTGCTCTACGATGAGACCACCGGGCGCGACGAGAAGCCTGTTACGCTGGGCGTCAAGAGCATCCGCCTGGTGCTCGATACCGAAACAGGCGACGATGCATTGCGGCTGCCGATCGCGCGCGTGATCCGCGACGGCGCCGGACATTTTGTTCTCGATCCCGAGTTCATTCCGCCTTGCCTGCAGATTGGCGCGAGCGAGCGATTGATGCGGCTGCTGGAACGCCTCATCGAAATCCTTTCGGAGAAAAGCGACACGTTCTCGATGAAGGAAACGGCCGAGAAGCGCTCCTGGGCCGAGTTCTCTACGCGCGAAATCGCCAACTTCTGGCTGCTGCACACGGTGAACTCCGCGCTTGCTCCTCTGCGGCATCAGTTCTTCACCAGGCGCGGCCATCCGGAAGAGCTCTTCCGTGAAATGCTGCGGCTGGGCGGCACGCTCTGCACCTTCGCGCTCGATTCGCATCCGCGCGATCTGCCGCTGTACGATCACACGCGCCTCGACGAGTGTTTCCGAAAATTGGACCGCCATATCCGCGAGCACCTGGAAACCATCGTGCCTTCGCAGTTCCTCACCATCCCGCTCACCAAGCGGGCGGATTATTTTTACGAGGGCGAAGTTACGGATCAGCGCTGCCTGGGCCGCTCGCGGTGGATCTTCGCGATCCGGTCTCCCGTGGGCGAAGTGGAACTGATCGCCAAAACGCCACAATTGGTGAAGCTCTGCTCGAAAGCGTTCGTGCCGCAGTTGGTGAAGCGCGCGCTTCCGGGGATGGACCTGATACACCTGCCGGTTCCGCCCTCTTCGATTCCCGCCAAGATCGATTTCCAATATTTCAGCGTCAGCAAGGCGGGGCCGTGCTGGGATCACATCGTGCAGACGCGCGTGCTCGGGCTGTACGTGCCCGGTGAGCTGCCGTCGCCCGAGGTTGAGTTGCTGGTGGTGCTGGAGAGCTGATCCGGTTGAGACACGAACGTATGCCCGTACGCACTACTTGGCGGTGACCAGATGAGCCCACAGCCCGCGCGCAGCGGTAACCTCGCGCTTGTTTTTCAGGAGTTGCTAACAGTCGGAGAACGCC
>JAOAPQ010000120.1 GCA_025462965.1 Bryobacterales bacterium | reverse complement strand
AACGCAAGCAGCAGCGCGGATGCGAGCGCCGCGCCCCATCGCCGGTACCGCGGGACAAGCACCAGTACACCAGCGAATGTCTCGGTGATGCCCAGGCCAATTGCCGCGCCCAAAGATCATGCTTCCGGAAACGTGAGCGGTGCAAGCTTTCCCGCAAACCCGACGGGATCGGTGATCGGATAGAGACCGGCTGTCAGAAACAGAATTGCCGTAAGGACCGCCATGGTCCAGTTCAGAGCGGTCTTCCACGCCGGCCGGTCAAATGCCGCCGCCGGTAGCGCTATGCCGTCACTCCCCATACCTCTATATGGTACATGCCATACTGAATCTCATGCGCTGGCTTACCTTCCTGGCCACCCTGTGCCTCCGGGCACAATCGGCCGATTTGTTGGTGACCAACGCGACCATCTACACCACCGACCCGGCGCATCCTACCGCGTCCGCCATCGCCATCAAATCCGGCAGGATCATCTACGTCGGCGATCGTTTCCAGGGCGGGGCGGGGAAGACCATCGACGCGAGAGGCGCGACGGTCGTTCCCGGACTCATCGACAGTCATGTTCATATGGAGGCGTTGGGCGACAGCCTCGAGACTCTCGACCTCCGCGGCGTGAAATCCGAAGCGGACGCAGCCGAGTTTGTGCGCAAAGCCGCCCAGAACCGGAAGCCCGGTGAATGGATTCGCGGACGCGCCTGGGACCAGAATCTTTGGCCGGGCAAACAGTTTCCCACCAAGGAATCCATCTCGAAGGCAGCCCCGAATAATCCGGTCGCGCTTTCACGCGTGGATGGCCACGCCACATGGGCGAATCAACAAGCCCTCGACCTCGCTGATATCAACGCTTCCACGGCCGACCCCGCCGGTGGCAAAATCATCCGCAACCAGGTTGGACAACCTGCGGGCGTCCTGGTCGATCGTGCCCAGGGTCTGGTCACCCGCAAAGTCCCGCCCGCGACGCCCGAGGAGACGCGCCGGCGAATTCTGCACGCGGCCAGGGAGTGTGCGCGCCTGGGTATCACTTCGGTGCATGACGCGGGTGTGACCGCGGGAGATCTCGCGGCCTACCGGGCGCTCATATCGACGAGCCAATTGCCGGTTCGCGTGAACGCCATGATCGGCGGCGTGGGCCCGCTCTGGGAAGACTACAAGAAGCGCGGACCCGAGATCGGCGAGTTTCTGACCGTTCGCAGCATCAAGATGTACGCGGATGGCGCGCTCGGTTCCCGCGGCGCGGCGCTCCTTGCGCCCTACTCGGACGACGCGAAAAACACCGGCCTTCTGATCAACGATGAAGCTCTGCTTCGCCAAGTGTCGCTCGATGCCGTGCGGACCGGCTTCCAGGTTTGCACCCACGCCATCGGCGATCGCGCAAACCACATCGCGCTCAACGCGTACGCGGCGGCGCTGAAAGGCCCGAACGACAAACGGTTCCGCATCGAGCACGCCCAGGTGGTCGCGCCCGAAGATTTCGCGCGGTTCAAGCAATACTCGGTGATCGCGTCCATGCAGCCCACGCATGCCACCAGCGACATGGGTTGGGCGGCAGCGCGCCTCGGGCCGGACCGCGTCAAGGGTGCATACGCCTGGCAGGCATTTCTGAAACTCGGCGTTCCGCTCGCCAGTGGGTCCGATTTTCCCGTAGAGAACCCCAACCCGATCTGGGGGTTCTACTCGGCCGTCACGCGAGAAGATCAACAGGGGAACCCCGAAGGCGGCTGGTTTCCGGATCAGCGGCTGAGCCGGGAACAGGCTCTGTATAGTTGGACACAGGCAGGGGCCTACGCCGACTTCGAAGAGGAGACGAAAGGATCGCTTACGCCCGGCAAGGCGGCGGACTTCGTGATGCTTTCAGCCGATATCATGAAGATTCCCGCAACCGGGATCTGCCGCGCTCGCGTCACTATGACGGTGGTCGGAGGCCGCGTAGTCTATTCCGAGTGAGATGAAGGCCGGATTCACAATCGTTACTCTGTTCGGCATTCTCCTGGCGGCTCAGCTCGGCGCGGGCCAGCCCGCCATACTTCGCGACGACGTCAATGTTGTACCGCCCGGCGAATGGCGATATGACGTCTTTGTCCTTAAGGATCAGCTTCCTGCTACCGTGGATTGCACGTTTGTCGTCGGGTCGCCGGGCCGTGCCCGCGTGGAACTGATGACCCGGGACAACCTGCAATCCATGTTGCACGGGGGCGAATATGAAACTATTGCCCGATCCGAATCCGGCCGGCTGGTTCAGGAACTTGGCCTGCCCGGCGAGTACGCCTTAGTCGTAAGGAATGAGGATAAACTACGCGAGGCGCGCGTTGCTCTCAGATTAAGTCTCGATTTCTCCGGCCGTGCTCCGGTGAAGGCACGTTACCTTTCGCCGGAGCGCAAGCTCGCAGTAGTCCTGATCAGCTTTTTCGGATTTCTCGGGATTATAACGCTCTCGACGCGGAAACTGCTAACTGCGATGAAACAACCATAGCGCGGGGTTTTTCGGCCAGCGCGCCGCGCACTTTTTGAAGCAATGTCTGTTCGGTGAACGGTTTCCTCAGGAAGTGCGACACGCCCCGGGCGTTCTCGCCAAAGAGCGTCTCCCGATTGTGTTCGGACATGAAGACCACGGCTAGCCGGCGGTTCCACTGCTTCAGGTTTTCAGCCAGATCGAAGCCCGAAAGGCCGGGCATCATGACCGCCGTCAGCAATAGACTCACCGGAGTCTTGCATCCTTCGTAAACGCGGATAGCCTCAGTACCGTGGCGGGCCGTCAACAGTGTATACCCACACGGCGCGAGCACGAGAGAAACCTCTCGGAGCGCAGCCGGATCGGGATCCACGACTAGAATTGTTTCGGCGGTATTCATCAGAAACTCCTGCTCTCAACTCTCTCAATTAAGGTTATTCCCCGGGAGACCTGTTGTAAATCATCTATTTGGGTGGAACCGTACTTATGTAGATCGGGCGTATATTCAACATATGGCCGATTTCCGGCTCGCCGCGGTCGCTTTATTGATCCTTTCCGCGCCTACGTTCCGGGCTTCCAGCGCCCCAGCCCCCGTTTTTCGGGCAGTAGTGACCAGCGGCTGGAATGAAAAGCCGCCGGTCGAATTCATTGTCGAGCCGGATCGCACCTTCGTCTGGCGCTCGGGCAGCGAGGAGCGCAAAGGGTCGATTGGGAATGATGCGTTGGCCGCGTTGATCCGGCACGTTCAAGCCGCGCAACCGGGACCGGCCGCGAATGACGTGGGTACGTTGCAGGTCACCTGGCGCGAGAAATCCGGCGCGAAAGTGTCGAAGGTATTCTATTTTCCCGGCAACCCACCGGCCTCCGAACTCCTGAAAGAAATCGACGCCCTCGCAGCCCCTAAGCCAGCGCCAGGCATTCCTGCGCCGCCGCGACAGTAGCGGCTATATCCTCACTCGAATGGGCCGCCGAAACGAACAGGGCTTCGAACTGCGAGGGCGGCAGGTAAATTCCGCGTTCGAGCATCAAATGGAAAAACCTCCCAAATCGTTTGGTATCGGTTTTCTTCGCCGATTCGTAATCCGTCACCGGCTGATCCGTGAAAAACCACGTCAGCATCGAACCAACGCGATTGACCGTCAACTTGCCAGATAACGCACATTCCAGCTGCCCGGCCTTCTCCTCCAGCTTTGAATAAACATCCGGATTTGCTTCCAGATGCCTCAGCATCGCGAGCCCGCCGGCCACCGCCATCGGATTTCCCGAGAGCGTGCCCGCCTGATAGATCGGACCGCTTGGCGCGACATAAGTCATGATGTCCTTGCGCCCGCCGTATGCGGCGATCGGCAATCCGCCGCCGATCACTTTGCCCAGCGTCGTCAGATCGGGTTTGATCCCGTACAGTTCCTGGGCGCCGCCTTTCGCCAGACGAAAACCCGTCATCACCTCGTCGAAAATCAGCAGCGCCCCGTGGCGAGTACACACTTCCCGGAGGGCCCCCAGGAACCCCGGCGCGGGCGGCACGCAACCCATGTTCCCGGCGACCGGCTCCACGATCACCGCCGCGATCTTGTCAGTATTGGCCTGGAAGGCTGCTTCCACGGCGTTTGCATCATTGAACGGAACCGCGATCGTGGTATCGCTGAATCCGCGGGGCACGCCCGGTGAATCCGGCAACCCCAGCGTCGCCACCCCCGAGCCCGCCTTGACCAGCAGTGAATCGACATGCCCGTGATAACACCCTTCGAATTTGATGGTGATGTCGCGGCCGGTGAACCCCCGCGCGACCCGCAGCGCGCTCATGGTCGCTTCCGTACCGGAATTGACCAGACGCACCATCTCCACCGAGGGCACGAACTCCCGCAGCAGCTCCGCCAGTTCGACCTCGCGCTCCGTAGGCGCGCCAAAGCTTGTGCCGATCTCGAGCGTCTCGCGCAGCGCCTCGATCACCGGCGGGAAGCGATGGCCCAGCAACAACGGGCCCCACGATCCGACGTAATCGATGTACTCGTTTCCATCGGCGTCGTAGATCCGCGATCCCTCGCCCCGCACCATAAATGCCGGGCTGCCCCCGACGCTCCGGAACGCGCGCACCGGTGAATTGACGCCTCCGGGAATGCTCCGCTGCGCCCGGGCAAATAGAGTTTCCGATACGGACCGGTTCATCGCATCAGCCTGCTGAAACCGAAGCTCATCGCTACTTCCATCAAGCTGCCATTGAAGTTTTTCATCAGACGTCGTTTGAGGCCTGTATAGTCTTGCGTTCCAGCGAACAGATCCTGTATCAAAGATTTGAATTTTGGACTCCGACGGGTGAACTGGACCATGCGGGCCGGCACCGGCCGAAAAAGAAATTTCCCCCCGAAAATGCGTCTTGCGAGGCGCGATCCCTCTTCCAGATCGCTCGCGAAATCCCGTCCCAGCAAGCGGCGGTACGCATTTTCCGTCATCCCGCTTATGCCCTCAAGGATGGCCTTCGCGGCCAGATCCGCCGAGCGCAACGCGTAGTAAAGGCCTTCGCCGGTGATCGGGTCGACCAACCCGGCTGCGTCGCCCACCGCCAGCCAGCCATCCCCCGCCACCCGGTTCTCCTTCCAGGCCGGCGTGTCGAGGCACGGCAGCAAGTGACTGTAGAACGTGGCATCGCGCCGGGAAATCGCTTTTTCGTCCATGTACTTTTCCAGGCGGCTGCGGAGAGAACTGGCCGGCTCGCCCTTGCCGCAGATTCCTACCGAAAGGTGCCCGCAGCGTGGAAACACCCAGATGTACCCTTTCAGTTCCGGCAGGAATTGAATGTCGATCCGTTCCTGATTGCC
>JAOAPQ010000088.1 GCA_025462965.1 Bryobacterales bacterium | reverse complement strand
GCAGGTTCTCCAGGCGCACGGATCTCGTGTCCACCAGTTTGGCCGTCATGCGGAAAAGCTCGCCATTTCAGCCCGCGCGGGGGTGCACACGGAGATTGCATCGGACGCGCTCCCGCGCGCCGAGTTCCAATGGGTCGTGGATGCCACGGGCTCGCGTAAGGGCCTCTCCGCCGCCGTCTCCATGGTCACACCGCGCGGAACCCTAATTCTGAAATCGACCGTCCACGGCGAAGTTCCTCTCGACACCGCTCCCGTGATCGTCAATGAGATCACGCTGGTCGGATCGCGTTGCGGCAGGTTTGAACCCGCACTCGAACTGCTTCGAAAGGGGCGCGTGAACGTGGCGGACCTGATCTCGGAGTGCATGAAGCTGAGCGACGCCCCGCTGGCATTCTCACGTGCCGCGCAGCGGGGTGTATTAAAAGTTCTCCTCGCCAGTTGATCCATCCGCGTTCATCGGTGTTCATCGGCGGCCTACCTATCTGTGTAAAATTAAACGCTCGTTCCTCTGAACACTCGACATTCTTCTTGTTATCCGGCGATGATCACTGTATGCTTACGACACGTCTATCAGGCGTAAGATTTAGGATTACTATATCCTTTTGTCTCTTATGCTGTGGCGCGCGAATGCAAGCAGTCTGCGGTCGCCGCCGGTTTCGCCTGGTAGCGTAGACTGCTGACCACCGCGTTACACCTTCAATATAGATGCCCCGAAAACTACTTGCGTCAGCAGCAATAGCCCTCCTGTTTATCTCTCTCTCGCTCGCGCAGGCCCTGACGCGAATTCCATTCTGCGACGAGGCATGGTTGGCAAGCGCCTCTCGAAATCTTATTACGAATGGCTACATGGGCACTTCCTACATCGAGACAGTGGGCACCTGGGCGAAGAACATCGATCTTTACACTTACTGGGTCATGCCTCTGTATCCGGTTACTCAGACGCTCTGGTACACAATCGTAGGTTTCGGGCTGCCGCAAATGAGGCTTGCCTCCCTCGTCTGGGGTCTGATAGCGATCGCAGCCTGGATGAGTGTCATCCTGCGGCTGCACGGAAGCTGGCGAGCAGCGGTGTTCACAGGTGTTTTGATTGGATGCGATTATTACTTCGTCGGCTCCTCTGCTACAGGGCGCATGGACCTTATGAGCGCAGCTCTCGGTATCTTGGGGTGGGCAGTCTATCTCCACGAACGCGAGCGCCATCTGGGGCGCGCCATCCTGCTCAGCCACTGTCTCGCGGCCGCTTCCGTTTTCACTCACCCAAACGCCATTGGCGAGCTTTTCTGTCTTTTCATTCTTATCTTCTACTTTGATCGCCGGCGCATTCGCTTGCTGCACCTTCAGCTTGCGGCGTTGCCATATCTACTGATCGCAGGCGGCTGGGGTATCTACATCGCGCGTGACCCTTCTGCCTGGCGCAGTCAGCTTCTAGGCAACATCGCAGCTGGGCGCGAGCACTGGGGCTTGCTGTATTCGATGAAAACTGAGTTAAGTCAGCGGTACCTGGGTTCGTACGGCTTTGGCCCTCATTCCTCCCTGGCGGCGCATGCGGCTGTTTTGATCGCCATCGCGTATGCAATCGCCGTCGTGGCTTTGATTGCGTGGCGGCGTTTACGGCGCGAACAGGACACCGGTTTGTTGTTCATTCTGATCACCGTGTTGGCCATTTCTCTCCTCTTGTTCGAACCGAAAAAGTCGCCGATGTACCTGGTCCACGTTGTCCCTGGCTATGACGCAGCCCTGGGTGTTTTTCTGGCATCGTGCTGGTCCCTTGCGTCCTGGCCTCGTTTGCTTGCAGCAGTCGCGGCAGCTTCTATCGTAGCTTTGCAGCTTGGGGCGAACGTCCGCACTATTTATGCCGATTCATACACATCGTTGTACGTGCCTGCTGTGCAATTTATCCGGACCCACACGGATGCCCGCACCACGATCATTGGAAACGCGGAGCTCGCCTTCGGTCTTGGCTTTCCGGGCAACTTGCGTGACGACTACCGCCTTGGCTTCTTCACTGGAGTGCGTCCGGAGGTGATCGTCGTGGATACCGACTATCAATATTACTTCGAGGCCTTTCGTAGTAAGAGCCCGGCAATTTACGCCCACATCTTGAAACAGCTTTCAGGTTGCAAACTGGATTACCGTTCAGCCGCCTTTAATATCTACACAGGATGCCTGACAAGAACCCATTAAGAACGGCGCTCGGTCGTTTTTTCGTCAAGGTGCCCGCCACGTCGGTGGATTTATTCCACATGAGTGGTGGCCCTGTCTGGTATAAACAAAGTTCAGCCGTACTACCTCTCTGTGTCGATTTAGACGGCACTCTGATCCACACGGACCTCCTGTCGGAAACCCTCGTACAGTTATTAACCACTCGGCCTTGGCTTGCGCTAATGCCGTTGATATGGATTGTGGGGGGCAAGACGCGGCTGAAGTCAGAACTGGCGCAACGGGTAACTATTGAAGCGGCGTTGCTTCCCTACGACGAACGGGTCCTTTCCTATCTGTCTGAGCAGAGATCCCGCGGGCGAAAGCTATTTCTTCTCACGGAATGTAATGATCGGCTGGCTAAAGCCATTGCCGACCATCTCGATTTATTTGAAGCCGTAATCACCTCCGACAGCGAGCGGAACTCCCGAGGCGACGCAAAGGCGGGGATATCGAGAGCACGCTTCGAACGCTTTCTTTACTTAGGCAAAGGCCGGTCTGATTTGTCAGTCTGGAGCAAAGCCGAGAGGGAAGGGAAGACTGACGTCGTCTTCCCGCGTGAAGGTTCCCGGATACGGGCACTGGTCAAGACTCTGCGTCCTCACCAGTGGAGCAAGAACCTGTTAGCCTTCGTGCCAATAATTACATCCCATCAACTGCTCGACGGCGCAGCTTGGCTCGTAGCCTTTTGGGTAGCGGTGGCATTTAGCGTTACTGCTTCCAGCATTTACGTATTGAATGACCTGACGGATCTGGCCGCCGACCGCGCTCATCCGCGGAAGCGCAGGCGTCCGCTCGCTAGCGGCTCTCTGCCCTTGGTTGTTGGAATCGCGTTGGCTCCATTGCTCCTGAGCACCGGCCTGATAATCTCTGCCGCCATTCACATATTGCCGTTGATGTTGCTTTATACCGGGGTCTCAATGGCGTACACATTCCGGCTGAAAGAGCAGCCATTGGTAGACGTATTTATATTGGCGTTTCTGTACCTGTTACGTCTGTATGCGGGCGGCCTGAGCACGGGCCACTACGTCTCGATGTGGCTGCTGGGGTTTTCCGCCTTCCTGTTCCTGGCGCTGGCCTTGATGAAGCGCTCGGCGGAATTGGCGGATGCTGCGAGGGCAGAACGCAAGCTTCATCGTCGCGGATATGCAGCCGGGGACTTGACTGCGCTGCAGACCATGGGAATTAGTTCTAGTTTCGCTTCGAGCATGTTGCTGGCGCTGTATGTGCAGAACAGTGAGGTGGCGGCTAACTACTCTTCGCTAACCACTCTTTGGGCGTTAGTGCCTCTAATGCTGTTCTGGCAAGCGCGCATGTGGCTGTTCTCTACCCGAGGCTGTATGCACGATGACCCTATCGTTTTTGCTGCAAAGGATTGGGTCACCTGGCTGGTTCTCATCGCGATCTTGGCAATCATGACGCTTGCCTCTCATTTTTAGCCTCGTCGCGCCACTTAACGACCAACTTTTCCAGGGAGCAAGGAAATCAGCGCCCCCATGAATGAGGGCGCTGCCCAACGAAACTAACCCTGCCGGCTCCCGACTTTACGCCTTTGGATAAACGAACTCCCAGCCCGTGTTCTCTCCCGGGTAAAACCAGCTGTGGATCGCCTCCGGGCTCCCGGAATGCCGCTCTTCAAAATGGACGATCGGTTTGTCTGGCGTGTTCTCGGTGTAATCTGGAACCGCCAAAACGGTCTTGATCAGGGTTTCCTTGCCCTTCGAATCCTCGGAATAAATCTGCACGACATTCCGATCCGACTGGCTGTCTGAGAGCTCGAACACGTACTTGCCGGGCGTCAGCACCTTCCCGGGAATCTCCACCGGCTCGCTGAACTGGAATTCTGTTTTCTTATCCCACTCATCCGCCGCCGCCGGCTTCGTTATAAAAAAGCCCAGCCCCAATGAGGCGCTGAGGCACAATGCTTTCAGTTTGTTATTCATTTTCGATTCTCCTTTAACCTCCGCTGGAAATAATGCAGGAAGGAGGCCGAACTATAGGTACTGATTTCAAAGAGGTTGGTTCTATCATTTCTCGCTCTCGAGTTGGTCTCGTGACAGCGTCTGCCACGTGGCCGACATCTGCCTTGGAGCGATACTCTATATGTGGGCCATCGACCTCAATCTGAGAGAACGACTGGAACAGACCCATGAGTGGGCTTGACGACCGGTATTCTTCGTCTGCTGGGCGCGAAGGGGCGCCTCGCAGATTCCGACATGCCGCCGCACAATTTCTGTTTGGCCTCGTCGGCTTGGCGCTGATTACTTTTGCCGCCGTCCCGCTCCACCTCCAGCCCGGGGCGATCTCCCTTCTCTATCTGATCGTCATCGTCTTCGTGTCTCTCGGGACAGGCTTTATATCTTCGGTCGTAGTGTCCCTGATAGCGGTGTTCTGCTTGAATTATTACTTTCTTCCACTATTCTCGTCCCCAGGTACTAAGAACCCGCTGGCTGTCGTGGCGACAGCTACGTTCTTAATTACCGCTTGGGTGATTACCGCGATGGTGACCCGGGTGCGCAGATTGACGGAGGCCCAGCTCACTTTGCGATTTGAAGAGCGTTTGGCGGAGAGAACGCGGATAGCCCGGGAGTTGCACGACACCTTGTTGCAAAGCTTCCAGGCGTTGATGCTCCATTTGCAAGTAGTAAACGATCGGCTCCCCCCAGGCGCGTCGAAGGAAGCTCTCGGAAAGGTTCTCGACCGGGCCGACCGGGCCATCGTCGAAGGCCGTGATGCGATTCAGAATTTACGTTCGCCTGCAACCCTTACCGACGAACTCGTCCAGGCTCTGACCACGTTGGGTGAAGAGTTCGCCGGCGCCCGCGAAGGCGGGACGGGCTCGGCGACCTTCCGTCTTTCCATAGAAGGCGTACCGCGAAGTCTGCATCCTATCGTAGGCGATGACATTTACCGCATGGCCCGCGAGGCGCTGCGAAATGCCTTCCGCCATGCGCAGGCAAACAAAATCGAAGCGGATATCACCTACGGCAAACGTCTGCTTCGCCTTCGTATCCGGGATAATGGAAAGGGCATTGATCCGAAGCTCCTGGAGACTGGACGTGCCGGACACTGGGGTTTGCCTGGCATGCGCGAGCGCGCCCAACAGATCGGCGCGAAACTCGATATATGGAGCGAATGCGGAAGGGGTACGGAGGTGGAGTTGACTATCCCAGGCTCTATTGCATACGAGACAGCCCCCAGTCGCCGCGGTCTTCGGCTGTTCCGCGGAAAGAAGGAAGCCGCTGATGAGCACTGATCGCTCCCCCATCCGCATTCTCTCGGTCGATGACCATCCTCTGCTCCGCGAGGGCGTGGCCGCGCTTTTGGCCACTCGATCGGACATGACGCTGGTCGGGGAGGCTTCCAATGGCCGCGAGGCGATCGAACAATTCCGGATACATCGTCCGGATATAACGTTAATGGATTTGCAGATGCCGGAAATGAACGGCCTCGATTCCATGATCGCGATTTGCGGAGAATTCCCCGGGGCCCGAATCATCGTTCTCACTACTTACGCGGGAGACGTCCAGGTGTTGCGTGCGCTCAAAGCCGGAGCTCGGGCCTACCTGCTCAAGGGTCTCCTGCGGAAAGAACTTATCGAGACCATCCGTCTGGTTCATGCCGGGGAAAAGCGGATACTGCCTGAAGTGGCCACCGAACTCGCCGAGCATGCTACAGATGACGCCTTGTCCGCACGGGAAATTGAGGTTCTTCGGCTGGTTTCGGGCGGGAATGCCAACAAAGAGATCGCCGCCCGACTCTCTATCACGGAAGAAACCGTGAAGGGCCACGTTAAGAACATCCTCGCCAAACTCGGTGCCAAAGATCGCACCCACGCCGTTACCATCGGGCTGAAGCGCGGAATCATCGACCTCTAAACCCCTCGAAAGAGGCGTTCACGCAATCTGCTTTTTAGGGATTCGATTTGTTCTGAATTTATATAGCCTGAGGTCAGGATCTCTTGTGCAACGTCTTTTCTCGACATTTCCGGAGGGCTGGCCTGGCAGGGGGCTCGTCTTCTTGCGTGCAGTAGCAGCTATCCCTCCCGTTCAACATGGCATTGCAGGACTTTTGATGGCGACTCCACCAGCACTCATCAACCTGCAACTGGCGGCCGCGGCCACCGCGGTATTTTTGCTGGTCGGCTTGTGGACTCCGGTCGCGGGTGTGCTCACTGCGATGGCGGAGGTATGTCTCGCCCTCTCGCATCCTGTCGATCCGTGGTGGCACATAGTGCTCGGGGCTTTGGGAGCCGCGCTGGCTATGCTCGGACCCGGCGCGTGGTCTTTGGATGCCCGTCTGTTCGGACGTAAGCGCATTCTCATTCCGCCTCGCTAGATGCGTTCGCGGTGGCAGGGAGCATTCGATCGGTGCTGGCCATATGCCCCCCGAAAGTGGTGCGCCAGGCATCACGATCTAGGTGGCTGCCGGAACCTCTATCGAGGGTTGTTGATAAAAGGGACTCGCTACAGAATGAGATTGAGAGTTAAAGTTTGACCGGTAATCCCAACAGAGAGGCTGAAAAGATGCACGCAGTGATTCAGTTCAAAACGAGAACAACCGACTTCGAGCCCTACGTCTCACTCGATCAATACCTGGAGGCGCAGCATGATGCCGGAGAAAGCCGGAGCGGGGCCGAAACTATCGTGGGGTCGAGCACGGCTCTCCGAAAAGTATTGGATCAGATTCAAGTCGTTGCGCCCACCGAATCGACGGTTCTCATCCAGGGCGAAACAGGTACCGGGAAAGAGCTCATCGCCCAGGCCGTCCACACGTTAAGCAGGCGCCGGGACCGGCCTTTTATAAAGCTGAACTGCGCTGCGATTCCTCTCGGGCTCCTCGAAAGCGAGCTCTTCGGCCATGAAAGGGGGGCCTTCACGGGCGCGGTGGCTCAGAAGAAAGGCCGTTTCGAGGCGGCGGACGGCGGCACTCTGTTCTTAGATGAAATCGGCGACATACCGCTGGAGTTGCAGGCGAAGCTGCTGCGGGTTTTGCAGGAGCAGGAGTTCGAAAGGCTGGGCAGCACACATACCCAGCGCGTCAATGTGCGCGTGGTGGCGGCTACCAATCAGGACCTTGGCGGCTTGGTGGCCGAGAAGCAGTTCCGAATGGATCTTTATTACCGCCTCAACGTCTTTCCGGTCGCCCTTCCACCGCTCCGTCATCGTATGGAGGATATTCCGATGTTGGTGGCGCACTTTATTCATAGATTTGCGGATCGTATGGCCAAGCGGATCGGGAAGATCACGTCGAGTTCGATGGAGGCGCTGGTGACCTATCCGTGGCCGGGAAACATTCGGGAACTGCAGAATGTCATCGAGCGCGCGGTAATCCTGACCAACGGCGAGGTGCTGAATCTCCCGGAGCTGCCATCCAGCCCCGCGATGCCGAAAGAGCCCGTCACTCTGGAGGAAGCAGAGCGGGATTACATCCTGAACGCACTGCGGGAGAGCAATTGGGTTGTCGGCGGTGCGGCTGGCGCTGCGGCACGCCTCGGCGTGAAACGGACCACCTTGATCGGCATGATGCGCAAGCGGGGCCTCTCGCGGGATTCGGCATCACCACGGCCTGACCGCACGCACCCCTTTCCATCGCCACGAATGCCTTCCCTGGCATAGCCGACGCCTTGTGGGGCCGGATCTCATCCGGCGCGGCGGTTGATAACCGCCGACAGCCGTGCTAGCCCGGCTGTCGGCTAGGCGAATGATTGCGGAAAATTCTGTGGTCGTCTGAACCCGACCTTCCACACAGTGGCGAAGAGTCGCCATTTCCTGCCCAACAGATTTGCGGCGCCACTAAACGATCACGGCCACGAAAGGAATCTCACGATCTCGCGCATGACGCCGTCCCGTTGATCGCTTTGGAACAGAAACTGAGCGTGCGCGGAACCATCCACAACGATCAGTTCCTTCGGCTGAGGAGCTTTCTCGTACTGCGCGCGAATGGCTGGAAGTCGCGGCCCGCCGGCGTCGGCGTCATCGCGCGCGACGATGAACAGAGCCCGCGATTTCAGCTTTTCTGCCGAAAGGTTCGGCGCCGCACCCAGAAATACGACGCTGTCAATCTCGCCTGGCGCGGATTGAATCGACGCATCGCCGGCAGCTCCGCCGCCGAAGCTGCCCCCGACCACGGACACTGCTTTAACCCCCTGCCTTCTGAAGTAGCGAACCGCGGCGAGCACGTCCTTGTAAAAGGGGGCATTATCGAAATCAGCCTGGCGCGGACCGAGCGATTGGCCGAATCCCCGGAAGTCGATTGCCAGCACGCGGAATCCTTCGGCCGCTAAGGCTAGGGCCTGGTCCCGCCAGCTCTCCTTGTTGAATCTTCCCCCGTGAGCGAGCACAACGGCGCGGCGGCCGTTGCCATAGAGATCGGCATAAATCCGGCCGCCATCCTCGGTGGGGAACGAGATGGTTTGCTGTGCGGCCGCCACCGTAGTCAGCAAGATGGCGAGAGGCAGGGCACGAAGGGCTGGCATGTGGGGCCTTTATAACTTGGCGTATTCCGCCTTAGCTTTCACAAGAACGGGGAGGTCCCGGTCGGCATTTGCCCAAAGAGTAAGAAACTGCTCATAGGCGACCTTCGCCTTAACGGTATCTCCTGAAAGTACCAACGCTCTACCCAGTTGCAAGTGCGTCAAAGCACCCATGGGATCGTTGACAACCACACCGCGGTGGTCGAAAATCTTTTGGAATTCCACGACGGCTTCGGCTCCCCGGCGGGCGTCCAGATAGGCGGCACGACTCCCCCTACTGTGAACGGAACATTATCAATAAGAATCGACTGGCCGACCGCGTTTGCCGGTCCCCCCATTCGCCTGTTGCTGAAAGCGTAACTAACGACTGCGACCGGAGGCGCTCCCGCTCGATCATCCTCGATAACAATCAGACGTCCCGCTGCGGGTGGCACCGCCAGCCCTCGGAAGTAGTCGCCGGAAACATACTCACCGCTGGCGGCATCGGCCTGCCCTTTTATCTGCAAGGTGCGCCTTCCCGAGGGATAGTACGCGAACAGACTGGAGAAGACAGCGCTCTTCTTCGCCATCAATTCGAAGACCGGGTAGGGGAAAATGCCTGTGGTCATTCCCGTGGCGGGATCGTTGTACGAACTGCCATCCATCGAATGCATGACATGAGGGGTTCGTCTACCCCTTTCGCTTGGGTCCTTACTGTGCCAATTCAGCACCACA
>JAOAPQ010000524.1 GCA_025462965.1 Bryobacterales bacterium | reverse complement strand
AGTTGAATTCCCGGGAATAATAAGCAACTTGATATCATGTTCCGCTTGAACATGAATCTGCTGCGAAGGACGTTCTTGTTCGGGTCGTTGGGCCTGGGATTGCCACGAAAGGCATCCCCGCTGGCAGCGAAACATACAGGATTTATCGACATAGCAAAAAAAAGTGGAGTGTCGTTTCGACACTCGTCCAGTCATACATCGCAGAAGTATCTGCCTGAATCCATGGGAGCGGGGGTAGCCATGCTCGACTACGACAACGACGGGCATCTCGACGTCTTTTTCGTGAATGGGGCTGCGCTGAGCGATCCGATGGGAGCCGGGCAGCAGCCGGACAAGAGCAATCCTCAATACTGGAACCGCTTGTATCGAAATAATGGAAACGGATCGTTCACCGATGTCACCGAGAAAGCCGGTTTGCGAGGAAGCGGCTATGGAATGGGTGTAGCGGTCGGAGATTTCAACAATGATGGGCTTCCTGACCTTTTTGTGACTGGTTTAGAGTCCAGCACTCTGTACCGCAACAATGGCGACGGATCGTTCACGGACGTAACCGCGGCGTCAGGGGTCCGCTGCAGCGGTTGGTCAACCGGGGCCTGTTTTGTCGACTACGACCGTGACGGAAACCTCGATCTGATCGTAACCCGCTACCTGGAGTGGAATTTCGAGATGAACCTTTACTGTGGGGACCGCCGGGCCGGTTATCGGTCCTACTGTCATCCCGGACAGTTTCACCCCACTACTCACGTGGTCTATCACAACAACGGTGACGGCACTTTCACCGATGTTTCAAAAGCGTGCGGAATCGGCGGAGTCCCCACCCAGGGACTCGGAATAGCCATCAATGATTTCGATCGTGATGGCTGGCCGGATGTCGTCATTGCCAACGATTCATTTCCCGAGCAACTGTTTCGGAATAATCGGGACGGTACCTTTACGGATGTCGCCACCGAGGTGGGACTGGCCTATGACGATGACGGGAAAACATTTGCGGGCATGGGCCTGGACTTCGCGGATTTCGATAACGACGGCTGGCCCGACATTTTCATCAACGCACTCGCGAACGAGCGATATGCTCTGTTCAAGAATCGGGAAGCTAAGGCGTTCGAATATATCTCGGGTTCGACAGGCATCGCGCGCGCCTCGATGATGCATTCCGGCTGGGGAGCTAAATTGCTCGATTACGACAACGACGGATGGAAGGACCTGTTTGTGGCTCAAGGCCACGTAATGGACAACATCGAACTGACGCAACCTGGTGTTCGCTATCGGGAGCCCCTGCTTCTGCTCCGAAATTCGAAAGGTAAGTTCGAGGATGTCTCATCCGCAAGCGGCTCTGTTTTCGGAGCCCCGCTGGCGGCGCGCGGCGCCGCCTTTGGTGACCTGAACAACGACGGCTCGGTCGACATAGCGATCAACTGCAATAATGGACCGGCTCTTGTACTGATGAATCAGGGCGGGACTGGAAATCACTGGTTAATCGTCAACACAGTAGGCACGCGTAGCAACCGTGACGGGATTGGCGCAAGCATTCGCGTGGTGGGACAATCGGGAGCCGAGCAATACGGCTATGTGTCTACGGCCGGCAGCTATCTTTCGGCAAGTGACAAGCGGGTGCACTTCGGATTCGGGATGGATCGCATGGTTACGCTGCTCGAGGTTACGTGGCCCAGCGGAACGGTGCAGCGTCTTACCAATCTTGCCGTAGACCGCGTTGTCACAGTAAAAGAACCGTAGATCCGCTCGTCTCCAACTAGTTCAAGATCGCTAGCTCAAGATCTGCGTGATGGGCCCGGGCCACGTAGGAGACTGGTGAATCCCCTGGCGTGGGTCCCCGACCGTCCGTAGCTCTCGCGTCTACGGTTTTTGTTCTCCGGGCTTATTGATAATTCCGGAGCCCTCGCGAATGGTAATGAATCGATTGGCGGCAGTTTGACGATTCCGATCACTCCCTACGATAAACTGGTTAGCGGCACGATTTCCTCATAAGCATCGCGTTTGCGGTATGCGGGAAAAACCTCAATTGCGTAGGATTATTGTCCATGCTCTCGGCCTCCTGACGATTTTTGCCCATTGCGGGCTGGCGCTCGACTCCACCCAACCTGCAGGCAGTTATATCCGAACCGGCTTCACCGTCGAAGACGGGCTGCCATCCAACGTCGTAAATGCAATCCTTCAAACCCGGAATGGTTTCCTGTGGATTGGGACGGACGCAGGACTGGCGCGTTTCGACGGCCGGCATTTTACAATGATTGACTTTCGCGGGCCACGGTCTGCCGCACAAGGCGTCGTGCGGTCGTTGGCGGAGGGGCCGGACGGCGACCTGTGGGTGGGAACTCATTTCGGGTTGGCGCGCATCCCGACCACGGCGCCTGGTGAGTCCGATCGGTGGCCATCTACCTTCCACCATCATGGCGAAGGGAAGAGCGACGAGATCGCGAATCTTAAGTTCACCCATGACGGCACCCTGTGGGTGGGGACCAACGATGGGCTCTTTCGCTTCGACCACGGTCACTTTGCACCCGTCTTATCGGGAATGGGCGTCAGTCAAATCGAGGAAACCTCGGATGGCCATCTGCTCGTGGTCGCCGGACTGAAATTTTTCGAATGGGACGGCGCGCGGATTGTTGAACATACTGAGCTGGACGTCCCGCTAGGGGCCGGCGGCCATGAATTCTTTCGAGTCGTCCGGGATCACACCGGCGCCATGTGGTTCGGTACCGGGGCGGGCGTCGCGCGCGTGTCTGGAAACTCTATTCACCGCTACAGTCCCTACGGTGTCCCCTACGCACACGGTGCGCTCACGCTCATCGAAGACCGGCAGGGCAATGTGTGGGTGTTCACGAAGCGCGGATTGTTCCGATGCACGCCGACTCGCTTGGAGCCCTTGGCGCTTGGCGTTTCTGTAAGATCCCTCTTCTCCGATCAGGACGGCAATCTTTGGGTCGGCACAAACGGCGATGGACTCGTTCGATTTAAGAACCGGCCCGTCCGGGTGTTCACGACGGCCGAGGGGTTGCCTAACAATATACCCATGACTGTGGTGGCGCGTCGCGATGGCAGCATATGGGTGGGTAACAACTGCGGCGGCCTTTCCTGGTTTGACGGTCGGCATTTCCATACATACGACGAAAAGAATGGCCTGCTAAACTCCTGCGTCTGGGCCCTGGCGGAGGACGGCAACAATGATCTATGGGTTGGGACGTGGGGCGGCGGGCTCTTCCGTTTCAGGAAGGGCCATTTTACTCAGTATTCGACACCGCAAGGGTTGCCGGGCGACGTTGTGCGGAGCGTTATAACGGCAAGGGACGGCTCCTTGTGGATTGCAACCGTGGGCGGCCTGAGCCATATGGTGAACGGACATTTCCGCAATTACTCGACGGCGGATGGGTTGTCTAGTGATAGTGTTGGCGCCGTGTACCAGGATAGCCACGGCGTCATCTGGGCCGGGACGAGCCGGGGCATCGCTCGAATGACAGGCGACCGCTTTGCGCCCCTTTCGTCGCCCCAGGAAATATTCGATCCCCGCTACATCAGTCTGGGAGAAGGACCGTCCGGGGACCTCTATGCCTTCTCGGCGCCGAAGGGGCTTAGCCGTGTCGAGGGCAAACAACTGGTTGGCGTCAACACCGATCTCGATGTGCTGAGCTTAGCCGATTTCGAGCGCCGTGACCTGTGGTTTAGCGGCGGAAATGGCATTTTTCGGTTAGCGGTATCCAGCGTCAGGCCGATGGCGCAGGAAGGCGGGGCGCCGCTCGATTACCTTTCGGTCGGCCGCGCCGACGGTTTGAGCTCGACCCAATGCAGTATTGGCGCTCCCAACATGGCGATTACGCGCGACGGCCAGCTGTGGGTGGCGACTGTCCAGGGTTTGGCCCTGCTTGACCTGCGGCGGCTGCCGCGTACGAATCGCAAACCTGCGATCTTCATGGAAGAAGTCACGGTGGGGCAAAAGAAACAGCCTATCCGTAAAGAACTCGTTTTACTCCCTGGCACGCACCATTTGGAGCTTAAATTCGATTCCATAGAACTTGCTTCGCCGGAAAAGATCCGTTTCCAATACCGGCTGGACGGGGTTGATCCGGACTGGCTGAATGCCGACGCAACGCGCACCGCAGTATACACGAGCATCCCACGGGGCGCACATTCGTTCCATGTTCGCGCATCCAACAGCGACGGAGTGTGGGATCGCGCGGGTATCGTCTACAACGTCAGTCAGCGACCGTATTACTACGAAACAAACTTGTTTCGACTCCTCGCGTTCCTCGTGGTTGCTACACTTATCACCTCCATCTATTTTCTCCGGCTCCGGCGGATTGCGGCACAGATTCAGAGTCGTTTTGAAGAACGTCTGACGGAACGCACGCGCATCGCCCGGGAGTTGCATGACACGCTGTTGCAGAGCTTTCATGGGCTGATCTTCCGTTTTCAAGCAGCCCATAACCTGCTCCCGGCGCGTCCGACCGAAGCCAAGCAAACACTCGAGAGCGCGCTCGATGACGCGGCTCAAGCGATCACCGAGGCGCGGGACGCTGTTCACGAGTTACGCTCGTCCGCAGCGGTCACCAGCGACCTGGCCGCCTGCGTTACAGCCCTGGGTGAAGAACTCGCAGCACACCATAGGACCACTGCCGCGAACGAGTATTCAACGACTTTCCTCGTCGAGGTGGAAGGGACGCCACAGGACATCCATCCGATGCTGCGGGACGAGATCTACCGGATTGCAGGGGAAGGGCTGCGCAATGCATTTCGCCACGCACGGGCGCGGCGGATAGAAGTAGAAATCCGGTATGACGAACGCGAGCTTCGGGTACGGATCCGAGATGATGGAAGCGGCATTGACCCGAGCGTGCTCAGTCACGAAGGGCGGGCCGGGCACTGGGGCTTAACCGGCATGCGCGAGCGCGCCAGGCGCATTGGCGGAGAAATGGATGTTTGGAGTGAACTCGGAGCCGGTACCGAGGTCGAATTGCGCATCCCCGGTTCTATCGTTTACCGGACATATGCGGGTCGCAGCTTCCGACTGTTTCGCAGGAAGACCGGGACGAGCTCATGAGCATCGATCCCTCTCCGATTCGCATTCTTACGGTTGACGATCATCCCCTGATCCGCGTAGGGATCGCCACGCTCATCGCTCCGGAATCGGACATGAAGGTGGTAGGCGAAGCCTCCAATGGGCGTGAAGGCATTGCAAAGTTCCGGGAGTGCTTTCCAGACGTGACACTGATGGACTTGCAGATGCCCGACATGAACGGAATCGATGTGATGATGGCCATTCGCGACGAATTTCCCGAAGCGCGAATCATCGTCCTGACAACGTACACCGGCGATGTGCAGGTTTTGCGCGCCATCAAAGCTGGGGCTCGAGGTTACGTGACAAAGAATCTCGTGCACAAGGAACTTTTGCAGACGATTCGGGCGGTTCATGCCGGGCGAAAGACTATGTCCTCTGAGGTGGCCGCCCAGGTTGCCGCATACGTTGGCGATGACGCGTTGACGTCACGAGAGATCGATGTGTTGCGGATGATTGCCGCAGGCAGTGCCAATAAAGAGATTGCCGCTCAGCTCTCGATTTCAGAGGAAACGGTCAAGAGCCGTGTTAAGAACATCCTGCTCAAACTAGGTGCAAATGACCGAACGCACGCGGTCACGATCGGGTTGAAGCGCGGAATCATCGAACTATAAACACTCGAAAGAGTGACCCTGCAAACCCCGTTCTGGGGTTTCGAACTTTCTGTTGGACCTCTTAACCTACGGAGGGGAACCGCTCCTGCAGCGCTTATTTTCAACTTTCGCCAAGGGCTGGCCCGGGATGGGCCTTCTCTGTCTGCGCCTGGGCGCCGGGATCGCCTTATTTCGCGATGGGGTTGTCGGATCGCTGCAATCTCCCCACCAACAACACTTCCTGGAACCACTGATTGAGGCTGCCGCCGGGCTGTTCCTCTGTGCTGGCCTGTGGACACCCATCGCCGGGGTGGCAACGGCGATCATTGGGGTGTTGGGCGCATTTTCGAGGCCCGCGGATCCTTGGAGCCAACTACAACTGGCCATATTGGGAGCTGGGCTGGCTATGCTCGGACCTGGCACCTGGTCCGTCGATGCCCGTCTCTTCGGAAGAAAGCGTATCAATCTTCCGGACCGGTAGATCTGTCCTACATCGCCCGACTTTGCTCCTGGGACAATCACAACCGCCGGAACCATATTTCACGTTGATAGCAGGAGCCTAACGCCGGATGCCGGGCGGGTTGGCGCAACCCCGATGCGAAACTCGCATCGGAGGGATTTCGTGAACAGAGTACCTTTCACCGTTCCTGAAAACACAGAAATGCCGAACGAACCTAGATTGCACTTAAATCCTTACAAGTCATAGGGATACGCGTTGTTTTATTTTGCGGCCGTTGCGACCCGTGCTCACGTCCCCTACGGGGCCTGAGCGAAACTGGAAGTCGCTGTTGGCTCGGGCGAGTCTGGCGGTGGGGATTTCGCGGGCCAATAACGCTGGCCAATCGCGATAGAGCGCGACGCCCTGATTGGAAGTGAACCTGAGAGAATGTGAGCAGCAAAATTATGAGCGCTCTCGAAACTTTTCCCCGCATCACGCCGTTTCTCTGGTTCGACTCAAACGCTGAAGAGGCTGTTGAGTTTTACATCTCCGTCTTCAAGAATTCGCGGCGTCTTGACGAAGTCCGCAATAACGGCGAAGGCCCCGGACCGAAAGGGGGCATCATCACCATCGCCTTCGAGCTCGACGGCCAGCAGTTCACTGCTCTCAACGGCGGCCCCACGTTCAAGTTCACGGAGGCAATCTCCATGACGGTCCGTTGCGATACGCAGGAAGAGGTCGATTACTATTGGGCGAAACTGTCTGCCGGCGGAACCGAAATCGAGTGCGGATGGCTGAAGGACAAGTTCGGCCTTTGCTGGCAGATCGTGCCGGCCCGGCTGCCGGATCTCATCAAGACGCCGAAAGGCATGCAAGCCATGATGAAAATGAAAAAATTCAATATTGCGGCGCTCGAACAAGCCGCGCAGGGGTAGATACCTCCGCTCTCGCTACTGACCGCTATAGTTTGGAAATGCCGGGCGCTTCGGCTGGGGAAGCGGATGCTTCTGCAGGTCGTCCATTACGACCTGGACGGCCTTTTCCAGCTGGGGGTCGTGACCGGCGGCGACCTGTTCAGGGTCGAATTCAACTTCGATATCCGGGTCGATGCCGTGGTTTTCAACTTCCCACTTTCCATTCGGATTCCACACGCCGGAACTTGGAGCGGTGACGACGCCGCCATCCATAAGCGGAGGCGCGAAAGCACGGCCGACGAGGCCGCCCCAGGTGCGCTTGCCGATGAGCTGGCCGACGCCCGCCCGGCGGAAGTACCATGGCATTGCATCGCCGCCTGAGCCGGCGAATTCGTTAATGATCATCACCTTGGGCCCGAAGATCGCGCCCTGGGGCTGCACTTCGTCGGCGCCGTCACGAGTGGCGACCAGACTGAGCATGGGCCGCTTGAGATACTCGATGATGTCGGTGGCTAAGGCACCGCCTCCGTTGAAGCGCTCGTCAATTATGGCGGCTTCCTTGCCGACCTGTGCGAAGAAGTAACGGTTGAAGTTGGTATAGCCTCCGACGGACGTATCGGGCATGTAGACGTAGGCCACCCGGCCGCCGGTCATCTGATCGACCTTACGGCGGTTGTCTTCGATCCACGCGAGATTGCGAAGGCCGTTTTCGTTGGCGACGGGAACCACGATCACCTCGCGCGAGTTGGCGCCGGAGGGATCCGGCCCGATTTTCAGGACGACAGACTTCCCGGCGGTGGCGACGAAGAAGCTGTAGATGTTGTTCGCCCCGGTGAGCGGCCGGCCGTTGACTTCCAGCAGATACTCGCCGACCGCGACGTTCACACCGGGCTGGGTGAGAGGCGCCTTCATCTGCGGGTTCCAGTTTTCTCCGTTGAAGATGCGGGCGAAACGGTAGCGGCCGTTTTCGATTTTGTAATCGGCGCCAAGCAGGCCGGTCTGCACGCGCTTGACGTCGGGCAGGTCGCCGCCGAACACACCAAGGTGGCCGACGCTCATATTGCCGAGCATCTCGGCGAAGAGATAGGTCAGTTCGCGGCGCGACGATATGCTGGAGATGTAGGGCTGGTAGCGGTCGGCGGCAGATTTCAAATTCACGCCGTGGAGTTTGGGATCGTAGAAGAAATCGCGCTCGATGCGCCAGGCTTCGGCGTACATCTGCTTCCACTCGGCCGGGGGATCGGCTTCGACTTCGATGTTCTCGGTCCGGAGAGCTTGTTCAGCGCCGGCGGCGGGACTCGGACCTGGGGGCGGACCGCCAGGGCCTGTTGCCATAGGCCGGGGAGCAGCGATCATCCAGCGGTCGCCCTGGCGATACAGCATTTTTTCACCGTTGGCGGAGATCTCGAAGCTGCGCACACCGCCGATGGCTACGTCGGATTTGCGCTTGGTGAGGTCATGGCGATGGACGGTGAGGGCAAACTCGACTCCAGGCGCGAAGGTAGGCGCCTCGACAGCATAGAGTGTTCCGGATTTTCCGGCCTGAAGACCGATGAAGCGGCGTGGCGGCAAAGGGAGGGCGAGGATTCGCTGGCCAATGTTGTCGAAGTCGATCTTGACCTCGGGCACTTTTGGCGCGGTGGGCGCATTGGCAGTATTGGGCTTGGCTTCGTCGGCTTTTGGTCCATCGGGCTTCGGTCCATCCGGCTTGGGTTCGTCCGGAGTCGGTGGAGACTTTCCGGGTTCGGGCGCTTTTTCGTCGTCGCTTTCGGGAGCCAGCGGCGAGGGGTCCGTTTTCGAGAGCACCAGTATGTAGACGCTGCGTGTCACTGGTTTCGAGAAAGACTGAATATCCGGTTCGAGCGAGGGACCGGAATCGGTGCTCGCGGTGAAGTAGAGATGCTTGCCGTTCTTGTCAAAGACGGGGTATTTGGCATCGCTCATGCCGTCGGTTACCTGGGTCGATTTAGCGTCTGCAATCGAGTAGAGATGGATGGCTCCCAGATGGCTTTTCAGCTTCTTCGAATAAGCAAGCCACTTGCTATCGGGGGACCAGACCGGAACAATGTCAAACCATGGCCAGTAATAGTCTTTGTCGACTTTGACCGGCTTCTTCTGTTCGACGTCGACGTACCAGAGTCCGAGGTGGCTATCGACGTAGGCTATCTTTTTGTTGTCGGGAGACCATCGGGGTGAGAAGTAGAAGCCGGGCTCACCGAGGCTGATCTTCTTCACCTCGCCCATACCGTTCTGCGCCCGCAAATGGAGCTGGTACTCGCCGCCTTCGTCCGAGAAGTACGCGATGGTTTTGCCGTCGGGAGACCAGGCGGGGTCGCGTTCCATGATCCCGGGTGTATTGGTGAGGTTGCGGATATCGCCCTTCTCGGCGGGAACGGTGAGGATCTCGCCGCGGGCTTCGAACACGGCGCGCGCGCCCGTGGGCGAGATGTGCGGATTCGTGAGGCGGCTACTCACATTAACGAGGCGCTCGCGCACTTCGGGCATGTCGCCGCTGACGTGGATCTCGACGGGCCTGGTCTTGCCGGACTTCAACTCATAGATATAAAGGGCTCCGAACTGTTCGTAAGCGATCGCGTCCGCGGCCGCGGAAGCCGACTTAAGGTCCAGACCCTTGTTGGCGATCAGTTCCTTAACCTTCTTCGTTTTCGTGTCGTAGGAGAAGAGGGTGACTCGACCGTTGCGGTCGGAGAGGAAGTAGACCTGATCGCCAACCCACATTGGGTTGAAGTCATTAGAGTCCTGGCGCGGGATCTTCTCGATCCTGCCAGCGGAGAGGTTGGCGATCCAGATAGGTGTCGCCTGTCCGCCGCGGTAGTGCTTCCAGGCGAAGAAAGCGCGCGAGATCGGGACGTAGGCGATTCGCGAGGCATCCGGCGAGTAGGCGCCTTCGAAACCCATGGGCAGAGCGAGCTTTTGGGGGAAGCTGCCATCGAGGCCGACGGTGAAGAGCTCGCTGAAACGCGAGTAGGCGGTTCGAGGGGAGGTGAACAAGATCTGCTTACCGTCGGGCCTCCAGCCAAGAACGGTATCGGGCGCGGGGTGCCAGGTGAGGCGCTTCGGCACACCGCCCGAGGCAGGCATGACGAATACATCCACGTTGCCGTCGTACTCGCCCGTGAATGCGATCTGGGTGCCGTCCGGCGAGAACATGGGATTGGTTTCGGTTCCGAGACTGGTGGTCAGGCGCCTGGCATCGCCGCCGTCGCGCGGGACACTCCAGAGATCGCCTGCGTGTACGAAGACGATCTGGGTCTTGCTGAGCGCGGGCTTTTGCAAAAGAGTAAGCGAATCATTGGCGGCGAAACCGGGTGCCGCGAGCAGAAAGCACGCGAACGGGAGGCAGGCGAAGAACCGCGTCATGGTGACACTCTCCATCGGCGTAGGATATCGCTTTAGACGCCGTTTCGGGCAATTTGTGCCAGAAGAACTATTATGCTCTGCGATATTGTGCGGTGCTACAGGCTCCCGCTATTGAGCCTAGAAGCCGAAATCGCTTAATCCAGGATGCTCAGCTGGTCGACCGCCTAGAGGCCAATGATATTTGCGGTCTGACTCTTTTATCGGAAGGTCGTTTATACTTGCATGTCTCACAGTCATTAGGCCCCGCTCATCGAACTCCCAATTCTCATTGCCATAGGCGCGAAGCCAATTTCCAGAATCGTCTCGGCATTCGTAGGCGAAGCGCACGGCGATGCGATTACCTTCAAAAGCCCAGAGCTCTTTGATGAGCCGGTAATCTAGTTCTTTGGCCCACTTCCGTCTAAGAAATGCAATGATTTCTTGCCTGCCATTAACAAACTCGGCACGGTTTCTCCAGCGGGAATCCACTGCGTACGCGAGCGCCACTTTCTCAGGATCACGCGAATTCCACCCATCTTCAGCCAAGCGGACCTTTTGTATGGCTGTCTCTCGAGTGAATGGTGGAACAGGTGGACGTGTCGACGAACCTTGTTCTTGCGTCTTTGCGCTGAGGGTCTGTGTCTCTAGATTGCCCATGGAATCTCCTATACTGTTTTGCCTACTCTCACGAATACCGATCACAAGCAGTGCAACCGCGTGTCCAGTTGGATTTCACTGAAAATAGGGCTGGAAAACGAAATTGGAGTGACAGGATCTTGGAAGTGCCAGGATTCTGGAAGCAATTGCAAAAAGCTCCAGTCATTCTTTACTTCGTTGCACGTGCCCAGTGCTTATCAAGCCGCGCTGTCACGTGCGATTGTTAACGGGGTTGCACCTGGACGCTGCGCCGTAAGACCGCCGTCAACAACAAGCGACTGGCCGGTAAAATACGACGAACTATCCGAAAACAGCCAGACGACACTTTCCGCGATCTCCTCCGGTGAACCGATTCGAGAGAGCGGGTGCACCGAACCGAGCTGGTCCAGGGCTTCATGCGACCCAAATACGCTAAGAAGCAGTTCCGTTCTTATGGCGCCCGGGCTAACGGCATTGACACGAATGCCGTACTTGCCATATTCGACCGCCGCCGATTTCGTGAGCCCAAGAACGGCATGTTTGCTGGCGACGTACGGTGCAGAGCCAGGCGCTGCGAGGATACCGCCCACGGACGACGTGTTCACTATTGACCCGCCCGAGTCCTGGGCGACCATCTGCCGCAATTCGTTCTGGAGCAGTAGGAACACGGCCTTCACGTTGACGGCAAAGACCAGATCGAAGCTCTGCTCACTTTGTTCGGTCAATAACCCGGTCGGACCGGAAACACCGGCATTGTTGAATGCAAAGTCGAGTCGGCCGAAAGTTGCAACGGCCGCCGGTACGATTTTCTCGACATCCGCCCGGTCTCTAAGGTCCGACGGGAAAAATACAACCTTACCCGCATTGTGCTTGGTCTCCCGAATGAGTTTCTTGGCCTCTCCAACGCGACGGCCGGTAAAGAACACATTCGCGCCCAAGTTACTAACTCTCTTAACAGTCGCAGCGCCAATTCCCGAAGTCCCTCCTGTAATGAGCGCGACCTTACCATCAAAGATGCCTTGTGTTTTCGAGATCCCGAGGGATCGGTTTGTCGGTGACATGCTTTCCTTTCGTTCGCTGTTGAGCAGCCTGGTGGATACCCGTAGGACGCTGGTTTCTGTTTGTTGTCAACACCTACGAGCCAATACCTACCCGGTGGCAGCGTGGTGCCGAATCTCGGAGCTCTCTCTTTTATTCGATGGATCTCCTCCCCGGTTGGTTGCTGCACCTACAGCCTCGATTACTCAAGGGCACTTGCCACATCAACTGAATTTTCAGCACTTCGGGGTGGGCAAATCGGAAGCAAAGAAGGACCTTCCCGTTACGGGGATGAATGCGTTAACCGGGGCAAAGGCAAAAAACGCTAAAAACAGCACGGTTTTCTATGTTCAGGCGTCACCGCGATGGCTCATTCTGCTTCACGTCATTATCGGGCGCTGACCTTGTATTCATGCAATCTTCAGAAAACCGGGCTACATTGGCGGTTTCGGAGGTGTTAGATTCGAGAAATGAAAAAATCGCTATGCGTTCTCTTCATGCTTGGCGGTGCCGTTTGGGCTCAGGTTTTAGAGCGGCCGTTGGCAGTGTTGCGATCCTCGGTTGCAAGCGGGCATTCCGGTCCTTCGGGTGCGTCCGTGTCAAGCACCCAGGGCGCTGCATCTCAGGCGGGGCCGGCTACCCTGACTCTCAAAGATGCGCTGGAGATGGCGC
>JAOAPQ010000021.1 GCA_025462965.1 Bryobacterales bacterium | reverse complement strand
GGTTCCCGAACGGACTGGCTAACCGTTCCGGCCTGGTGGGCTGCTACATGACGGGCCACTATTTCATCACCGCCCAGATGGAGGTGAACAAGAAGCTTTATCCGGGCATGAACGAGCCGTATCCCATAATTTCCCGCGAGTATTTTCACTGCGCGCCGGGAAAGCCCTTCGTGCGGCACGATATCCAGATCTTCGAAAGCGCTTCAGGGCGGCGTCCGCGATTGAAATCGGAAAAGGGAGAGTTCCTTTTTGGCGACGATCTGGTGAACGATTGGCGCTCCAGAACAGAGCACGGCGTCGCGCGCGTGCGGATGTACTATGACACCCACCCTTCGCGTGAGAGCAGTCTCACGTTAGACCCGGCAAACCGCAACCACTTGGGCGATCCGATGCCAAAAATCGTTCATCGTATGGACGAGGCCGCTCAGGCGCGTGAGGGAGCGACGCAGGCGCACATCCAGTCGATTTATGATCGAATGGCAAAGGTCAACGGTACCAGAATTCTCTCTGTTACCCGGAGCGATTACCAGGATCATCCGGCGGGCGGCTGCCGGATGGGAAGCGATCCTTCGCAGAGCGTTTGCGACAGTTACGGCCGCACGCATGACCACCGGAATCTCTTTGTCGTGGGAGCGCCGACGCTACCCACGGGCGGATGCACGAATGCGACGATCACATTTGTGGGTCTGACGCTCCGCAGCGCCGGCAACATCGCGCAAACATTATGAAACTGCGCGCGGCATTGCTCTGCTGCGCGTTGATGGCAAGCGGCGCGTCGCCCCGTTTCGATTTCGAGGACATCACAGCAAAAGCGGGTATTCGCTTCATCGCCGAGAACGGGGCCACCCCTGAAAAGATGATGATCGAAACAATGGGCTCAGGCGTAGGAGTCCTGGATTACGATCGGGACGGCCGGTTGGACATCGTTTTTGTCAGTGGCGGAGGGCGGCCTGGTTCCGCCGCTGCCGGTCACAATCGCCTGGCGCTCTATCGCAATGAGGGAAACGGCTCCTTCACCGACCGGACCGAGGCGGCCGGATTGGCCGGTTCATTCGAAACCTATGGCATGGGCGTGGCCATCGGCGACTATGATAACGACGGAATGCCCGACCTGCTGCTCACCGGGTTCCCGCGATCGGTGCTGTTCCACAACAACGGCAACGGAACGTTCACGGATGTCACTCGCTCCGCTGGCGTGGAGAATCGCGGCAATTGGGCGACCAGCGCCGGCTGGATCGACTACGATCGCGACGGTCTGCTGGATCTGGTGATCGCGAATTATGTAAGTGACTTCAGTTGGAGCGAGCCGCGCTCCTGCGGGGATCCTGCTCCGGGCCGCCGTACCTATTGCCATCCGGATGTGTATCGCGGCGCGGGAGTGCGCCTGTTTCATAACGATGCACACGGACGCTTTCACGATGTGACCGCGGAAGCGGGACTGGAATCTACCCAGGGAAAGTGCCTCGGCCTGGTTCTGGCAGATTTGGATGGCGATGGATGGCCGGATATCTTCGTGGCCAACGATAGCGTTCAAAATTTTCTCTATCTGAACGAGCGCAACGGCAAGTTCCGGGAGGCCGGACTCAGTTCAGGGGTTGGCTTTAGCGAGGATGGGCAGGCTGAGGCTGGGATGGGAGCCGATGCGGCCTATCTGGACGTAGCGGCGCCTGCGCTGTACGTAACGCACCTGGACAACGAGCTGAATCGCCTCTATCGAAACGTCGGTGAAAGGCATTTCCGGGACGCTACCGTGGAGGCGCGACTCGGAGCGGAGCGGAGTTTGTCCAGCGGATTTGGAGTCAGGTTTGCGGATTTCGATAACAGCGGGCGGCAGCAGATTTTAGTAGCCAACGGGCATATTCTCGACAACATCGCGCTATTTCATCCACGAGTTGCTTACCGGGAGAACTTACAGTTATTTAGCGATATAGGCGAATGGAAGTTCCGCGATGCTTCGGCTGATGCAGGGTTAATATTCCGAAAGGAGTTGGTATCGCGTGGGCTTGCCGTTGGCGATTTCGATGACGATGGCCTCTTGGATTTTGTGGTGAGCCAAAACTTCGGGCCGCCGCTTCTGGCTCGCAACCGCAGTGTGCACAGCGGAAACTGGATTACGCTAAAACTCGAAGGCGCCGGGCACAGCAACCGCGACGCGATCGGCGCGGAAATAACCATTGCTGCGGCGGGTCAAAGGCAAAAAGCGCAAGTCATGGGAGCTTCCAGCTACTGTTCCGCTAGTGACATGCGCGTTCACTTCGGTCTCGGGAGTGCTCGTCTGATAGACCAGTTAATCATTCGCTGGCCGTCGGGCAAAGTGGAAACCTTTCGCGGCTTGCCGGTGAACCGCAGTAGCAGGATAGTAGAACGCCCCTAACTGAATAGTTAGTGTTTGACTACTACCGTCCCGCCCTTCATCACCGCTTTGACTTTCCCGATCGCAACCTGAATATCGCTGAGCGGGTCGCCGTCGACGGCAATGATATCGGCAAAATAACCTGGCGAAACGCGCCCCAGATCGTTCTTCATGCCGAGAAGGTCGGCCGCGTTGACCGTCGCCGTTTTCAGTGCTTGTTCCGGCGTCATTCCGAGTTTGACGAACCAGCCCAATTCGCGGGTATTCTGCCCGAACATGGTGTAGACAGCATCGGATCCCATGGCGAATAACACGCCGGCTTTGAACGCGCGTTTTGCGGTCTCGTAGTTTCGAGCGATGTAACTGTTCAGCCCTTCAATGGAACCTGGACGAAACTGGAATTCGGACGCCGCGTCGACGTAATAGCGATTGTGGTCGATCGTCGGCACATAATAAACTTTCTTCTTCGCCATCTCAGCGAGCGTGGCGTCGTCCAGATCAACTGCGTGCTCAAGGGAATCCGCCCCGGCGCGGACCGCATCGCGCCCGCCTTCCGGGCCGTAGGAATGGATCGCGATCTTCTTGCCCATGGTGTGGGACACTTCCACTGCCGCCTTCATCTCGTCGTAAGTGAAAGTCTGCTGCGTGCCCACATTCTCAAAGCCGCCGACCGAGCCGTACATCTTGATTACATCTGCGCCCGCGGCAATCTGTCTTCGTACGGCTTTCCGCACTTCATCGGGAGTGTCAGCGGTTCCACCGCCCTCTACCGGAACCGTACCCGGACGTAGCGCGCGCATAGTGGAAAGGCCATATCCACAAACGAACATGCGCGGGCCCACCATGGCTCCGCTATTGATCAGATTGCGCATCGCGATATCGGTGTAGTCCGACGAGCCTAAATCCCGCACGGAGGTGACGCCAGTCTCCAGCGTCCTCTTGGCGTTGTCTTGAGCAAGAAAAACCGTTTCCGCGGGCATCCGCTGGGTACCACGGGGGAGCGTACCCGGCCTGCGGTCCCAGTAGTAAGTCATGTGAGTATGAACGTCGATTAAACCTGGCAGGCCGGTGTAGCGCGACCAGTCGATCACCTCGGCTCCGGCAGGTGGCGCAGGATCGTTGGCGTCTACGCGTGTGATGCGCCCGCGCTCGATTACGATCAACGGGCGGTCAATCACCTTTTCGCCGTCCCACAACTTTGCAAGGCGCACAGCCGTGATTTTTTGGGCCGAAGCCGATGCCGTCAACAGAATGCACGCTATTGCAGATACGAATCCGCGATTCACTTGGAAAAACTCCTCAGAATTGATTTCGATGGCAACAAACGCAGACGGCGAGGGCCGCGTGAGAGTTGAATTCATGCTACAGCGCCGAAGCGGGAGAGGCAATAGGTTTTTGCGGGGAGCACACGTGGACGCTCTCTGCGGTTGACAGGTTTCATCTTTCTGTGGCACACTGCAACACAATAGCAACATAGCTTCGCTTGGAAGTTCAGGTCTGCGAAGGTCTCGTTCTAAGCTGTAAATCAAATTCCCGTCCTAACCGGCTCCCCTTGTCGCGAGTGCTTTTTCTTTCCGAGGAGAGCTTCGACTGTTACCGAACAGAAGAATGTTCGCCAGCAGCCTCGGGGTTGGTACCTCTCTGTTGGCCGCGTCGGGGGTGAGCGGTTTTGCCCAAGTCGCGCATTCAGGGGAGGCCGCCGGGCCCGATCGTCTGGCGGACGAGTTACATGCCGCCATCGCTACCTTCCCGGTAGACGATACGCACTGCCATGCGCTGACGGACCACGACGCGCAAACGACGCCGGAAAACTTCCTGGAGCGCATTGCGCTTTCGGCGATGCCTGCCGCTTCGTACTTCCCTCCGGGAGTTCTGTCGCAATGGCGCACGGGCGGCACAGATGTCCGCGCGCGCCTGGATCGCCAGTATGGGATTGAAAAGCTCCTGGCCGAAATTCGTTTTCACATCAGGGAGAGCATCTTCGTCAAATACCTGACGAAAGATTTGGCCCAATTTCTCGGCTGCGCCCCCCGGCTGGAAACAGTCATCGCCGCCCGCAACGAACGATGCCGCGATTACCCCCGCTACATCGCGGACCTGTTTGCCGATGTCAAACTGGCGAACGCCATGGTCGACACGGGCTTCGCGGAAGGTATGGACGCCAAAGGCTTCCAGGCTTTTGCGCAGGCAATTCAACCCTGCCGGATGCGTGCCCTGGCGCGGGTTGAAACGATTCAAACGCCG
>JAOAPQ010000916.1 GCA_025462965.1 Bryobacterales bacterium | reverse complement strand
GCCGCGAGGCGGAATTCGCGCAGCTTGCCCGGATTGCCGGTCGCGCAGTATAGCTTCACGGCAGCGTGATGATACCGCGCTGGAGCTCGATCAGCTCCACAATCCCGGCGCGCGCGAGCGAGACCAGTGAGCCCATCTGAGCATCGTCGAAGGCCTCCTGCTCGGCCGTGGCCTGCAGTTCGACAAACTTCCCGGAGCCGGTCATTACCACGTTCATATCCACCTCGGCGCGCGAATCTTCCTCATAGCAGAGGTCGAGCATCGGCTCGCCGCGCAGCAGGCCCACGCTTGTCGCGGCAACATAGTCCCGCAGTGGGAGCTTTTTGAGTGCGCGGAAATCCACCAGCTTCTGCAGCGCAATCGCCAGGGCGACGAAAGCGCCTGTGATGGAAGCGGTACGAGTGCCGCCATCGGCCTGGAGGACGTCGCAATCGATCGTGACACTGCGCTCACCCAAGGCATGGAGATCCACGACCGCACGCAGGGACCGGCCGATGAGGCGCTGGATCTCGTGCGTCCTTCCGGAAGGGCGGCCCTTCGTCACCTCGCGTGGGGTTCGCTTTGCCGTTGCGCGCGGCAGCATAGAATACTCCGCGGTAACCCAGCCCTTCCCGCTTCCGCGCAGGAACTGCGGCACGGAATCGTCCACGGAGGCCGCGCACAGTACGTGCGTGTTCCCGACGCTGATGAGCGCCGAGCCTTCCGCCGTAGCAAGATAGCCGGTTTCAATCTTGACCGGACGCATTTGTTCGAGAGTTCGACGATCAGCCCGCATTGTTTTTCATCACCAGATAGAGAAGCACCATTACAGCAACAACAATCAAAATCACGAGGACCACGCAAGGCAGGCCATTGCGCATCTGCGGCGTTGCCGTGGGTTTTGGCCTTTTGGGCTTGAACTTTGCCATGTCTTATAAAAACGAAGCTACTTCGAGAAAATACTCGTCGAGGCTTTCCAGATCGTCCACGGGGATCGCCACCACGTGACGCCCGCGCCGTTCCAGCGCCATCTTCGTCGCCAGGAATTGCGCCATATGGTAATCCGGTTCGTAGTGCGCGAGCGCGAAATGCGCCGGCTTCGCCGCGATCAGGACGATGCTGAAACACTTGCCGTGTCCGATGATCATCTCGTGGTACGAGTGATTCATCGCCGGACCTTCATGGATGTCGCACGGCATTTTCAGCCGCGAGCGGAAGGTACGGTCCGCGGCGCGTTCGAGCGAAACACGGAGCGCCCGGCCTTCCTCGTTATAGCGCATGTCTCCGAAAAAGGTGAGTTCTCCATATTCAATGGCGCGGCTCGCGGCAAGCTTCTTCAGATCCGAGCCGAGCTTCCTGGCATCCGGCCGCTTGAGCTCCATCCATGCGGGTGTGTGAGCGGTTCCGCCCGCGTTTTTCGCTTCCGCGAACAACTCGCTCGCGATTGCCTTATACAACTCGACACTTGGCTGCGTGACGAAGTTCATGCGGCGCAAATACCCGAGACCGCCGACCACGTAGTGCATGAATTGCATGTAGTGCGAAAGAGGCGTTGCCGCCGGGAAGGTCAGCATGGCCATCGGATACTTCGCATGGCGCAGCTCCGTGATCTGCTTCGCTTCGGGATGCGCCTCGCCTTTGCGCTGGATGGCGAGGAAGGCCCGGTCCTGGAGCGGATCTCCAACTCGTCGATAACTCCGCAGCCGCACCTTCTCGTCAATCACGATCTTGATGCCGATCGCCTCGCTCTTGCCGAGGCTCTCTTCGACATCCTGCTTGGTCCAGAGTCCGGCCCCCGCCCATGAGCGCGGCAGGAGCAGTGCGACCTTGTCACGGCCATCCATACCTTGCGCGTGCAGGAAAGCGGCGAGCTTCCACGCCGTGGAGATCTCCTCATCGGTAAGCGCTGAGCCCGCGACCCAGGCTTTCAGGTCGACGCCGGCAAGCGCGAGCGGATAGAGGCTTCCGCGCGTGAGCGGCGCGCTGTGGCGGCCCGCCGTGGAATTACCGTTGTCCGGCTGCAAGGGAACATGCGTGAAGCCGCGCGGCGCCGCGAACTGATCCAGGATCGAGCCGGGCAGGGTCATGTAGATGAAGTTGGGCTTGCTTTCGATCTTGAATTTATCGTAAAGACTGGCGATCCGCTCCAGATTCACCACAGGCTCATAGGACGTCATCCCCATGGCCATGCCGACAACCAGAGTGGAGCGCAGCAGATCCGGAAGTTGCTCGCCCGAGATTCGCTGCATGTCCTCGAAGATAGCCTTGAGCTTCGCGGGATCGGTGGAATCGAGCGAGTACAGACGCGGCCCGCCCTTTAGCAGCCCAACCGAGTTGTACATCGATTTGTCTTCGATGGAGCCGCCCATGCCGGCCCAGATTACGAAGCGGAGCGGAACGCCGTGAGTCTCCTGAATGCGCTGCTTCAAGGCCTCCACTTCGGCGACGATCATGTCCGGCCATTCCGGATGTTCAGCAGCCTGCCAGGCGAGACGGTAGACGCCGAGCGAATTCTTCGTCACCCGGCCTTCGGCATCCACTTCCATTCCCAGCTTGACGATGTCGTCGTCCGACTCGGGAGTCACCGTGCGCAGCCGTTCCAGAACGCGTTCGGAGGAAAATCTTTCAAACAACTGCTGCGAGGATTCGCGCAGGGGATCGTTAACAATGGATAAAGACAATGAAGCTCGTTTCGAAATTTGGCGGTCTCCTCAGTTTACTGGTTCTGATGTGCTGTTCGAGCAGCACGGGCAAACCGCCGAAGCTTCCGGAGAGCACTGCCTTCGGATGGCAGCTGAAATCGTTGAATAGAACGGAGCCGGCGTCCGGGCCCCCGACTGTGCGGCAACTCGGCTTTCGCGAGTCCTGGCGTGCGGAATACGTGGGTCCGGGAACG
>JAOAPQ010000915.1 GCA_025462965.1 Bryobacterales bacterium | reverse complement strand
GCAGGTTGGTTGCCGAGGCGTCGTCTCGCGCCGGCCCGATCGCCCGAGCGGCGGCATCTTTGGCGGACGGGTAGTCTTCCAACCGGAGTAAAGCCGCTGCCAGGAGCTTCCAGGCGCCAGGGGAACCCGCGTGTGCGTGCAGGTATTCCCGCAGCGTTTCCGCGGCTTTCGTGTTTTGCCCGATCTTCAAATACAGCGTCGCAAGAGCTACCCGGTCGGATTCGGAGTCCGGCCGCAGGCGAACCGCCTGCTCACCTGCGGCAAGGGCCTGAAAAGCCGCATCATCCTGCGCGCCCGCTGTGGCACGCCACGATGCCATGATCGTAAATAAGGCCCGGGCGAAGCGCATCCTTTAAAAAACATACTTCAATGCGAGCTGCACGATGCGAGGCGCTACAACGGTAGTGGAAATAACACCGAAAGTGCTGGGCGCGCCGCGGTTCGCCGTCGGATTGGCAAACTGGGCATGATTGAAAATATTGAAGAACTCCGACCGGACTTCCAACCGGCCGGATTCGCTTAACCCACCGACCGGGAACACACGTCCGATACTCGAGTCGAAATTGATCTGGCCAGGGCCGCGCAGGATATTGCGACCGACATTTCCCCAGCCAGTGCCATCACCTATAACCGGAGGAGCAGTAAACGCAGCAGTGTCGAAGTAGTTATTCAGGCGCGAAGTTGTGCTGCCGCTTCCTATGGCGTCGTGCGGCCCCTTGCCCGCAGCGAACTGAGCGTAGGTAGAAATTCCGTAAATCGTCCCGGAGGTGCTGTCCGTTATCGAGAAGGGCACACCGGATTGAATTGTGGTGACGCCCGAAACCGACCAATCGTTCAACACGGCACGAAGAGGCCTGCTATTCCACTTACCCTTTGGCAGATCGTAGGCGTAGCTCGCGACGAGGCGATGCGTGCGATCGAAGCTCGAGTTGCCGCGAGCACTGGAGAGATTATAGAAGTCGCCGGTGTACCCGCCGAGCGGTTGATTGCGCCCACCGGTGCCGGCGTTATCGGTATCAATGGCGTGGCTCCAGGTGTAGGCAGTGAGGAACGACAATCCGTTCGAATACCGGTGGGTGACGCTGAATTGAAGCGCATCGTAATGCGATGTGAGATTGGACTTGATCTCCTGAATGCCGGTCGGCAGCCAGCCCAGAATTGGTACGCGCAGTGCGCGGTTGGCAACGGTGTTGGTCGTGAGACCATTCACCGGATTCGAAGGACTGGCCAGCAGCGGCTGGTTGGGGTTCATGAATGCGATCAGGTGAGTCGACGCGCTGCCTACGTAGCCCAGTTCGAAAACGAAGTTGTGGGCACTGTACTGCACGTTTCCGCTCCATTGCTGCGTGTAAGGCTGTTTCATGTATGGATCGGAAGGATAGGTCGATCGCGCGTTACCCAGCGTATAGGGAGCGTAGTAGGGGAAGGCACTCGTGGGAGGCGGCAGATTGACGAATGGGTTTTGAAAAGTAGCCGAGTTGATATCGGCGCCGCCGGCCGAGTTCCAGACATAGTACGGATCGAAGTTCGCCTGTTCCGAGACCGTCCCGGCAACCGAAGACCAAAACAGGCCATAGCCAGCGCGAAGGACCAGATTCTCCTTGCCTGCGATAGGACGATATGCCAGGCCAACGCGCGGAGCGAAGCCGAGCCAGTTCTCGTTGTATACGATCGTGTTTGTCTTCAGCTTCGTGAAACCCGGAGGCGGCGTGCAATTGCAATTGGCCACCACCGTGAAGCCGTTGTACGTGCCCGTTGCCGGGGGCGTCGTGAACGGCGTCACCAGGTTGGGATCGAAGGAGCCGATGCGCCCGTTTTTATCCTGCTTGTTGCCGTTGAACTGATAGCGGACCCCCAGATTCAAGGTGAGTTGGCTGTTCACGCGGTAGTCGTCCTGGGCGAAAAGGCTGAAGTTCTTGAATCGCGGATACGCGCGGATGATCCCATTCGCTACCTGCGTACTCGACAGATTGCTGAATTGCGTTCCATTCTGTGCGCCGCTCATGCCCAGGAGGAAATCCGGGAACGAGAGAAAGTTGATGCGCCCGCGAGTGAGGAATGCGTTGGTGCGGTTCACCTGGTTGAAGTTGACGTCGCCGCCCACGCGGATCTGGTGTTTTCCCTGCACGATGCTCAGTGTGTCGCTCGCGAGCCAGTTATGGATCATCGTTGTCTGATTGTCATTCTGCTCCGGGCCGATTGTGAAAGCCCCCGTGACCGCAATGAGCGGAATACCATTCCAGCCCGCGACCGGCGCTTTGATACCGATCTGCGAATCCGTCAGCGGCTCAATCGGCATCTGGTTCACGTACAACCGGGAGTAGCCAGCGCGCAATTCGTTTAACACCCGGGGACTGAATGTGGTCGTCAGCACCAGCGTGTCGTTCCAGTTTTTCTTGTCGTCGTTTTCACCGAATCCGGGAACGGTCGGGCTGGTAGAAAAAGGAATCGTGGCGGGCAACTTGGCATAGAACGTTTTCACTGCCAGCCGGTTGGCGGCGTTAATCACGTAGTCGCCGTTGGAAATGAATTGGTTTTCGGAAAAATGTGCGCCGATGGAGTACACGGAAAAGCCACTTCCGGAGGGCAGAATGGTCTGCGGCACAGGTACCACGTAGCTGCCGTCGGGCAGCTTGGCGTTAAGAATACTCAGGGCCACGGGATTGATGTTGGAGCCATCCGCCGCGACGCCCACACCTCCCAGGGCGCCCTTCTGACCGCCGAATACCTTACCCAGTGCCTGTGCCGAACGATCGTTCGTGAGGGCCGGCAAGAATGAACTACGCGTGGAATTCGTAGCCACGCCATTCACCTGCCGCGTGCCCTGGTAGGAGAAGAAGAAAAAGAGCTTGTCCTTGATGACGGGGCCGCCGATGCCGCCGCCGAACTGGTTCTGCTTGAGCACGCCGCGAGGCTGACCGGCGCGGTTGCGGAAGAATTCGTTGGCATTCAACTTATCGTTGCGGAAGAACTCGTAAAGCGATCCATGGAATTTATTGGTGCCGCTCTTGGTCACGACGTTAATGACGGCGCCGCCTTGTCTTCCGAACTCCGCGTCATACAGGCCTGTCTGGACCTTGAACTCCATGAGCGAATCGGGCGCAGGGATGGGGACTCCCGCTTTGTCTACGTCGTCGTCGAATCCCTGGGACATCGGATTCTCCGCCAACAGGCCGTTGAGCACCACGGTGTTGTCGAATGGGCGCGAGCCATTGGCCGAGATGTTGATGCTGTTCCGCCCGAGCGCGCCGGCGTTCGCGACAC
>JAOAPQ010000907.1 GCA_025462965.1 Bryobacterales bacterium | reverse complement strand
GCTCAGCTGTGTCTGGTCGGACGTGGGAAGACCCAGTTGCCCCACCGGTCCTCCAACGGATTGATACAAAGTATTGACAGAGCCCAATACCGCGAACGTTTGGCCGCTGTTCGTGCCAGAGGTGATGCTATAAATCACGCCGCCATTAAACGGCTGCTTCCCCGCGGTCGTACCGGCCGGGGAAGTTACGCTCGTTGGGGCATCGTACACCAGGCCCAGTTGTCCGCTTATCCCGCCCAGAGCGGTCCATTTAGTGAAATAGTTCCCGCTCACCGAGAAGTTGTTGCCGTTTGGATTTCCGGCGCTGAAAACGAACAGTGCGTAGTTATTCGTGAAAATGTCGTAAGAACAGGTGGCAACGCCCGGACAGCTCTGACTATCCATCGTCGGGTAGCCCGCCGTCGTGGGGCCTACGGTCGCATAGTATCCGTACACATCTCCGAGGATCTGGAAAATATCGTTGCCATACCCGGAAGAAGCCTTGTTCGGTAATACCAGGGCCAGTTTGACGCCGGCCGTCTTCTTAGCGTCCTGAAACTCCTGAACGAGGCCCGTGGAACCCAGCGTCCGAACATCTCCCAGCGGCGGCAGGGAAACCAGGCTCTGGAAAATCCCGCGGTAGAAATTGAGTTGGAAATCGTACGCGATCTGCGGGGTCGGAGCCCCACTGCCCACCGACGGAACGGGGGGAGTAGTTTGCGCGCCTGCTGTGACGGCGAAGCACACAAGTGTGAGGATTAACCGGAAAAGGCGATGCACGGGCGATTCTTTCGATGTTAGTACGCTTTGAAACCCAGGGTAGGTAATGAAGTTGCAACAGCAAAACTTATGGACTGGCCACTGTTGACGCAAATCTGGAAGCGGGATGCCCAGGCGCTAGGGGAGACGGCGAAGTCTCCGCGTTCCCGCGAGCTGAAGGCACGAACGGCTTCAGCCGACCGCGTTGTGGATTCCGTTTGCCCGTATTGCGCAGTTGGTTGCGGCCAACACGTTTATGTGCGGGATGAGAAGATTCTCGACATTGAAGGGGATCCGAACTCCCCCATTTCCCGCGGGTGTCTGTGTCCAAAAGGGTCAGCGACCTTCCAGCTGGTCACAGGTTCGCATCGCGAGCAAAAAGTACTCTACCGTCGGCCGCACGGGAAAGAATGGGAGGCTCTCCCACTCGATCGAGCAATGGAAATGGTGGCCGATCGAGTCCAGAAGGTTCGCGAGGACACCTGGGAAGACCGAAATGCCGACGATAAGGCGCTGCACCGGACTCTCGGCATCGCCCACCTGGGCGGCGCGACTCTCGACAATGAAGAGAACTACCTGATTAAGAAGCTCTTCTCTGCGTTGGGAATTATACAGATAGAAAACCAGGCCCGGATTTGACACTCTTCCACGGTCCCCGGTCTGGGGACCTCATTCGGAAGAGGTGGAGCGACGACATTCCAGCAGGATTTGCAGAATGCCGATTGCATCATCATAGAAGGCTCGAACATGGCCGAGTGCCATCCGGTCGGCTTCCAGTGGGTAATGGAAGCGAAGAATCGCGGCGCAAAGATCATCCACGTCGATCCGCGGTTCACCCGCACAAGCGCAGTGGCGGATATCTACGCTCCGATCCGAGCGGGTACGGACATCGCGTTTTTGGGAGGGTTGGTTCACTACATTATTGAGAACCGCAAATATTTCGAGGAGTACGTTCGCGAGTACACGAATGCCGCAGCCATCGTGAGCGACGATTTCCGCGATACGGAGGACCTGGATGGGCTTTTCAGCGGGTGGAAGACCGAGGATGCCGAGTACGACCCAGCTTCGTGGCAATACAAGCAATCGAGTGGCGCAGGCCAGATCCAACGCGGGAACGTCCGCTTCACTGGAGAGGCCTACTCCGAGCGGGGAACGCAGTTGCGGCCGGAGGAGTTCGACTACACTTTCGAACATCCGCACTGCGTTTTCCAGCTTTTGCGCAGGCACTACGCGCGCTATACGCCGCAGATGGTGGAGGAAATCTGCGGCGTTCCGAAGGAATTGTTCCTGAAGATTGCAGCGATACTCTGTGAAAACTCAGGGCGCGAGCGAACCAGCGCGTTTTGTTATGCCGTCGGGTGGACGCAGCAGTCGGTGGGCGTCCAATACATTCGAACCGCGGCAATCGTGCAATTGCTGCTCGGAAACATCGGGCGGCCGGGAGGCGGAATACTGGCACTCCGTGGGCACGCGAGCATTCAGGGCTCAACAGATGTTCCTACCCTATACAACCTTCTTCCTGGTTACCTGGAGATGCCGAAGGTAAACAGGGACACGGACCTCGAGAGCTATTTAAGGGAAAGCACGGCCCAGTGGGGCTGGTGGAGCGAGTGCCCGAAATATATGATCTCGCTGTTGAAAGCGTGGTTCGGCGAACACGCCGCGGCAGAAAATGGATACTGCTTCGACTACCTGCCCCGCCTGACGGGCGATCATTCGCACATGACCACCGTGGCCGATATGGCGGATGGCAAAGTGAAGGGTTACTTCGTCATGGGCGAAAACCTGGGCGTGGGATCGATGAACGGAGCTCTACAACGCGAAGGCCTGCGCGCGCTCGATTGGCTGGTGGTGCGCGATCTGCCCATGATTGAAACGGCGGAATTCTGGCGTTACGCTCCGGAGATCGAGCGCGGCGATGTGAAGACGGAAGAGATCGCGACGGAGGTATTCTTTTTCCCCGCTGCGGCGCATACCGAAAAGGACGGCAGTTTCACCAACACCCAGCGGCTGCTGCAATGGCATCATAAAGCGGTTGAGCCGCCAGGGGATTGCCGCAGCGAACTGCACTTCATGTTTCACCTGGGCCGGCTGCTGAAAGCGCGCTACGCGGATTCCACGCAGCAGAAGGATCGCGCCATTCAGGAGTTGACCTGGAACTACACGACGCACGGCAAGACCGAAGAGCCCTCGGCGGAAGAGGTGCTTCGCGAAATGAGTGGGTTCCGCATTGGCGACGGGCATGAGGTATCCTCGTTCCGCGAACTAAAGGATGACGGCTCCACGGCGTGCGGTTGCTGGATTTATTCCGGATCTTATAAAGAGGGTAAGAACCAGACAGCTAACCGCCGCAATGCAGAGAAGAATTGGGTGGCGCCCGACTGGGGTTGGGCCTGGCCGGCAAACCGCCGTATCCTTTATAACCGCGCGTCGGCCGATCCCGACGGGAAACCGTGGTCGGACCGGAAGAAGTACATCTGGTGGGATGAGGAAAAGAAGAGGTGGACCGGGCACGATGTGCCGGATTTTCTTGAGGACCGCGCGCCCTCGTACCGTCCGGACAGGGAGGCGAAGGGGCTCGCGGCAATCGCCGGCAACAGTCCGTTCATCCTGAATGGCGACGGGAAAGGATGGTTGTTCGCACCCAATGGATTGAAGGACGGTCCGCTGCCGACGCACTACGAGCCACATGAATCCGTGGCAGGCAATGCGCTTTACGGACAGCAGTGCAATCCGGCGCGCATGGAATGGAACCGGAAAGAGAACCCGTACCATTTGCCGTACGACGATCCGCGGTTTCCGTATGTGCTGACGACTTATCGGCTCACGGAGCATCACACATCCGGCGCGATGTCGCGCTGGCTCTCATGGCTGGCGGAGCTGCAGCCGGAGATGTTCTGCGAGGTTTCGCCGGAACTGGCGGCGGCCAAAGGACTGACGAACGGCGGGTGGGCGACGGTTACGACCGCACGCGCGGAGATTGAAAC
>JAOAPQ010000896.1 GCA_025462965.1 Bryobacterales bacterium | reverse complement strand
AGTAACGGCGATGGCATTCCGCAGCTCGGAGAATATTTCGCGCCGGCCAATGTGATCGGCTCGTTCGGGGGCATTGCGACGCGCGTCGATCCGAACCTCAAGCGCCCTTACTCGGATCAGGTGAATGTCGGTTACGAACGTCAGCTGCTGGGCGATCTGCGGGTGGGCGTGAGCTATTACTACCGGACGACGAAACGCCAGATCAGCCGTATCAATGCGGCCTCACCCTCCTCGGCCTATACTCCGAAGACGGTGACGAATCCGCTGGACGGCTCCAACATGACCATCTATGCTCTGAATGCGGCCAACGTCGGCAAGACGGACTACCTGGTCACGAACGTCACCGCGCTTGACGACAACACTTATAACGGGCTGGAGTTCAGTGCGGTGAAGCGGCTGACCAAGAGATGGCAGGTGCTCTCGGGCTTCACGATCCAGAAGGCCAGCGGAACGTATGGCTCTGGTCTGTCAGACGACTTCAACAATCCGAACAAGGATATCAATCGCAGGAATGCGATTCTCGATAACGATGCCACCTACGTGTTCAAACTGAGCGGCACGTATCAGGCGGCGTGGGGGCTTTCGATCAGCCCGAATTATCAGTACTACACGGGATATCCGATTCTTCCGACCACCACCTTCACCGGTTTGCCGCAGAACAGCGAAAGCGTGATCCTGCTGCCCCGCGGTACGCTACGTCTGCCGAATGTGAGCGTGCTCAATCTGCGCATTGCGCGGCCGACGAAATTTAAGGAAGGGCGCATTGGGCTGGAGCCGATGGTGGATCTGCTGAACATCGGCAACGCCAACCCGGTCCTGGCTGAGAACGCCAGCTATGGCGCCAATTACCTGAAGCCGTCGGATCTGCTGAATCCGTTTGTTGCGCGTTTTGCGATGCGGCTAACCTTCTAACTGACGATGACAACTTCACGCCTTCTCATCACGCTGGTTACGGCGGGCACGCTGGTATGTTCGGGATTTGCCGGCGGACCGCCGAAGGGCAGCGTCACGATTGACCGGATCGCCGAGATCAGGTATCCGACGGACCCGACATGGTCGCCCGACAGTAAGTCGGTCGCGTTCCTTTGGGACTGGGCAGGTAAACAGGATCTCTTCGTGGTGCGCGCCGGCGAGGAGCCGCGCCGTTTGACGGATTTTCCGGTGAACCCGGCGATGCTGCAGTCGGATATCGGGCGGTATGAGTGGGCGTCGGACGACCTCATCATTTTTTCGAAAGACGGCGGGCTGTGGGGCGTTTCCACCGCGCCCAACGCACGGCCTGCGCGGCTTCCGGGCTTCGACGGCGTCGGAGCTTTTACGCTCTCCGGCGACAAACAACAGATCGCGTTCGTACGCCGCGGGCAGATCTGGATTCAGAACCTTAAGGCGCATACCGAGCGTCAGCTCACGCACCTGGACGGGAAACTTCGTGTGGGCGGGGTCGCATTCTCGGCCGACGGCCAGTACATTTCTTTCTCGACTTCGCAGAACGACGACGTGCCCGAGCCGCTGGCTTACAACGGGAACCGTATGCAGATTCTGCGGCCATTCATCTGGGACGCACGCATGGGCATTGTCTCGGTGAATGTCGGCGACCCGATCTGGGTCCCCACGACAGGGGGAGGGGGCGGGGGCGGCGGTGCTCGCGTCGGTAACCAGTGGGTCACCGGACCGAGCGGACTCGGGATCCTGCACCAGGAGATTTCACCTGACCGCAAGACGCGTGAGATCAAAATTACCACTCTTACGGGCGAAACACATACTGTCTGGAAAGATCACGACGACGCTTACTGGAGCCCCAGCCGCGGCGCGGGCACCTCTGCCTCGCCCGATGGGAAGTGGATCACCTTCGTCAGCGACCGCAGCGGCTGGATTCAGATCTACCTGATACCGTCCGATGCGACTTCGGAGAAACAAGCGAAACAGATCACGAACGGCAAGATGAGTGCCGGGTGGGTGAACTGGTCGGCTGACAGTAAGCACTTCGCTTACGCGCACAGCAGTGAGGGCGGTCTCATGGAACGCTTCATTTCGATTGCCGATGTGCCGTCCGGCAAGACGACTCCGGTGATGACCAGGCACGGCGTCAGCTACGACCCGATACTTTCTCCGGATGGCACCGCGATCACGTTCCCGCACAGCGCGGTGGATCATCCGCAGGAGATCTATAGCATCGCGGCCAAAGCAGGCGCGAGCCCGCAGCGCCTGACCTCGTCGCTGCCGAAGGAGATTGTTCCTTCGGACCTGACGGCTCCGGTGGAGGTCCATTTCCCGAGCCGCGCGTCGGACAGGAAGCCGGTACCGGGCACGCTGTTCGTTCACAAGAATCTGGATAAGACGAAGAAGCATCCGGCTATTCTCTGGATCCACAGCGACGGTCCGAACGAGAATTACCTCGGCTGGCACACCGATTCGTGGCGCGTTTATTATGCAATGCATATGTATCTCGCGCAGCAGGGTTATGTGATTCTCACCGCCGATTATCGGGGCAGCTCCGGCTACGGCCGCGACTGGGCGGTTGGCGATTATATGGATTTCGGGGGGAAACAGACCGAGGATCTGGCTGCCGGCGCGGACTATCTCAAGACCCTCGATTATGTCGATCCGGATCGCATTGCGGTGTGGGGACTGAGCTATGGCGGGTACCTCACGCTACAGGCTATGGTCACCACGCCGACACTGTTCAAGTGCGCGATCGATATCGCCGGTGTGGGGGACTGGGCCACCTGGAATTACGGCGCGTATACAGTAGCGCGGATGGGAACTCCGGTAACGAATCCGGACGGCTACAACAAATCCGCCGCGGTCAAACATCTGGACCAGCTGGCGAGGCCGCTGATGATTCTGCAGGGAACGAACGACACCAACGTGCCGTTCTGGGAGACGCTGACGGTCATCGATACTTTGGTCAAACTGGGTAAGCCGTTCGATCTGGGTTTATATCCGGGCGAGCCGCACTACTTCCGCCGCGCCCACATTCTGCGGGACGCCTGGCGCCGGGCAGAAGAGTTCTTTGACCGCAATATCGGCACGCCGTAGAAAGTTCGCGGCGAGGGTCAGCACGGATTGATACACTGGCGGCACCGGTGGGAGGAACACGGCGGCCGAAAAGCAGGGCAATGTTTGAGTTTCTGAAAAGCCACGAGCCGTGGGTAGAACATCTGCGTGACGACCCCGCGAAAGACACAGTTACTCTGATTCCCGGGACGTGGGGACACGGGCCGTGGAACGTGATTGTCAAGAGCAGATTGCCATTGTCCTGGCGGGGCTCGCCTCTCACGAGCACCGGCCGCTGGTTTGACTTCCAGGGCAAGTTGGCGGTGAAGGTCGGGCTTGAAGCGTTTAATGTTCACGTCCTGCATTGGAGCGAGAGAAATTCCGTATCCGACCGCAGGATAGCGGCGGCAACGCTTAAATCCCATCTTGAACAATGCATCCGGTCCAGTCCTGGCGCAGAGCACTGCGTAATAGCCCATAGCCATGGGGGCAACATCGCCGCGATGGCTTTTGCGCAGATGGACGATTCCGGCGCCCTTCAGAAAATTCACTTCGCGGCAATGAGCACGCCGTTCATCTGGTTCCAAGTTCGGGGGCTGTCAAGCGCGATGAAGCAGGCTGTTGGACTGATCATAGCGATTGCCCTTATCGTCGCGTTGAGCGTCGCGATGTTGGCGGGAAAGATAGTCGGTGCGATCATGCCCGACCACATGACTTTCCTGCCTGCGGGCTTGTGGCATGTCATCACTACCGTTACGAAGTGGATCGCGGGCATCCTGGTTTTCTCTCTGGCCTGTATGCCCATTACCCAAATTGAGCGATTGGAGAATACGCTTCCGTCGGTGCTCAGTGAGGCCGAACAGATATCGTCTTCCCGGATCATGAAAAGGCTTGGATCGGTCCTGATCCTGCAGGCGCCAGCCGATGAAGCATGGTTGGGTCTCACGATTCCGGCGCTAGGCATGTGGGTGAACAGAGGTGTGGGCTGGATATTGTCCAGAGCGTGGAAAATAATATTCATCAGCTTTGGGGTTGGGGTACTAATCGTAGGCGCTTTTGCAGCGTTCGGGATCTTCTTACGGCATTTCAACCCCGACTTCAGGCTTTCCGGCAGCCTCGATTGGGTCGCGACGACGATAAAGACGGCGCTGTGGCTCATCTACATAGCACCGTTACAGGGGATTATATGGCTGGCGCTGGCTGTCATCGGTGCGTTGACCCTTCGGTTCCTGGGCTACGGGATGATGGAGGGCATCGGGCTAACCATCGCCGCGGAGGTGCACGTTGAACATTATCCTGCGGGCGGCCCGTGGGAGATATTCTGCCCCTCAAAGCGTATGGAAGGTTTCCATCACTCGCTGTACGAATCGCCGGAGGTGCAGGAAGAGCTGGCGCGATG
>JAOAPQ010000882.1 GCA_025462965.1 Bryobacterales bacterium | reverse complement strand
GAATAACCAGATGAAATCACTGAGCATAGTCACGCCCTGTTACAACGAAGAGATGAACGTGCGCGAAGTCTACGACCGCGTGCGGAAAGTGATTGCCGGTCTCGGCAAATACCGCTACGAGCACATTTTCATCGACAATTGCTCCACCGACCGCACGCTCGAATTGTTGAAGGAGATCGCGGCCGCGGATACGAACGTCAAAGTGATTGCGAATGCGCGCAACTTCGGCCATATCCGATCGCCTATCCACGCGTTCCACCAGGCGCAAGGCGATGCCGTGATGGGCCTCGTGGCCGACCTGCAGGACCCGCCGGAGCTGATTCCCGAGCTTGTTCATTGGTGGGAACAGGGTTACAAAATGGTGGTTTGCATCAAGAAAAGCAGTAAGGAAAACCGGCTGATGTTCTGGATGCGCACTCGCTACTACCAACTCGTCAACCGCATTTCGAACATCGAAACGTTTGAAAACTTCACCGGCTTCGGCCTTTACGACCGGCAGGTTTGCGATATCATTCGAAGCTTCAAAGACCCGTACCCTTACTTCCGCGGCATGATCGCCGAGATTGGCCTGCCCTATAAAGAGATCGCCTTCACCCAGCCCCGGCGCGAGCGCGGAATCACCAAGAACAACTGGTACACCCTGTACGACATGGCGATGCTCGGCATCACCAATCTCTCGAAAGTCCCGCTACGCCTCGCAACCTTCACCGGCATGGTGACCGGCGGACTCTCGATCATGGTGGCGGTCTTTTATCTTGTCTATAAACTGGTCTTTTGGAACCGGTTTGAGGTTGGCATCGCGCCGCTGGTAATCGGCATTTTCCTCTTCGCGTCGGTGCAACTCGTCTGTCTTGGAATCATCGGCGAGTACATCGGCTCCATTTTCTCGTTCGTCCAGAACCGCCCGCTGGTGATCGAGCGCGAACGTGTGAACTTCGAGCATGGGCTGGGCGAACCCAAGAAAATGAGCGGCGATGCATGTGGACCTAGGTCGTTAGGATAATTTCCATCTGGTCGGCTATCCGGAGTAAGTTCAGCAGGTACGATACGGGCAGGAGGGCGCGGAACGCGAGAGTGCTTTGGTGGAACTGGTGAAAATACCTTTCTCGGCATTCCAAATCATTGCGCCAATAGAACAGAGTCGCCAAAATACTGGTCGGCATACTGTTATAGCGAATGCGCTTCACCTGAAAGCCTGTTGATTCTGCCGCGGCCTTCAGGTTCTTCGCCGAGGGAACGCTCAAGTGGCGGGGCACATCAAGCTGCCACCAGCGTTTTCCAAAAATCCAGTACAACAGGCAACTGCTTTGCGGTACGCCGATGACCAATGTTCCCCCGGGTTTTAAAATTCGCCTCAGCTCCAGCAGCGCCGCCCTGGGATCGGCCAGGTGTTCGAAGACATGGTTCAGCGTAATGCCATCGAAAAAGGCATTCGGGAAAGCCGCTTCCGCCAGTGTCCCGTTGAAAATTTTCAGCCCGTGTTCAGCCGCGAACGCCGCGTCGTACGAATAGGGTTCCACGCCGTGAAGCTCCATTTCGTACAGCTTTTTCAAGACCGCCAGGAAATGGCCTGAGCCGCACCCCACATCCAGGATACGCTGGCCGGGGCCGCCGACGAATGTGCGTAAAACGGGACGGTAAGGAAGCGAGACGAGCTTCTTGAGAAAGCTCGAATTCGGGCCATAGAAGATTCGATATAACTCCTCATCCCGCCGCGCATCCGGCTTGTCGCCGCCGAATGCGTAATAGGTTCGAGGATAGTGCGTGGCGAGCTGCTCCGGTGATGGTTGAGGGTTCAGGAACAGCAAACCACAAGCATCGCAGCGGTGCATCTCGTAGATGCCGGGCACCTCATACCATCGATCCGAGGCTCGAAAGCAACACCGAATCCGTTCACTGCGGCAAAACAGACAGTTGGACATTTGGAGATGCATGTTTATGTTGGTTCCCGGTATTCCACCGATGCTAAAATCGAGAACAAGTGCTTCCGCGATTATCAAGCGCAGCCGCCCCATGCGCAATGCGGCGCCATGAATGGCCGTCGTTTGACCGTGATCAACCGCCTACTGGCTGTGATGAAGCTTAACGCCAACAGCGGCAGGCGGTGGTTGTTTGCCATCTCGTTCGCGGTTTCCGCGGTTCTCCTTTATCTGGCGCTAAGAGGCGTGGAGTGGTCCCGCGTCGGCCAGATTGTGGCTTCGGCCAGATGGCCGGTTTTGCTCATGAGCGTTGTGCTTGCCCCGATCCAGCCTCTGCTCCGAGCCACTCGCTGGCGTGTGCTTCTGAACGCGGAAGGGCGAATCGCACTCGGCACGGTATTCTGGGCGAACTCTGCCGGCTATTTTGGCAATAGCTTCCTGCCCGGTCGCGCGGGCGAACTGGTCCGCACCATGATGATCAGTAGACGTTCGAATCTGGCGACCCCGTACGTGCTCACCACGGCTTTGGCTGAGCGGGCGTTCGATTTGTTGTTTCTGATTATTGCTTCTTCCATCGCGCTCGCCGCCATCCCCGGTAAGCCGGCTTGGCTGACCAGTGCGTCGCACACGATGGCCGCGGCGGGAATCGTGGCCGCCATCGGGCTGGCATTCATTCCCAAGACCGAACGGCTCATGACCTGGGTGCTTACGAAGCTGCCGGTTTCCGCGCGCCTCCGGGAGAAGCTTCTCGGAATAGCCGCTCAGGTTCGGCTAGGCGTGAATGCGCTCCATCAGCCGGCTCGCCTGGCGCGGTTTCTGGGACTGACCATCGTGATCTGGACCGGCGACGTTCTCATCGTGATGCTCACGGCCTATATCCTGCATCTTTATCTCTCATTTCCGCAGGGGTTGCTGCTCGTTACCGCGTTGGGACTTTCGAGCGCGATACCGTCCACACCCGGCTACGTAGGGGTCTATCAGTTCGTTGCGGTTACCGTGCTGACCCCATTCGGTTTCACAAGGAACGACGCTCTCGCTTACATTCTGATGGTGCAGGTTCTTGGATATCTGGTGACAACCGTGCTCGGATTGTTGGCTCTTTGGAAGTTCAATCTCAGCTTCTCGTCGCTGAAGAGTGCCGAGGCGGCCCCCGCCCCACGCCCTGAGGTCGGCGTCGCCTGACCGGTTCAGGCAGGGCTCGCGACTGGCCTTTTCGGCCAGGCATACTATTATAGTTAGTCAAGCTGGTATACCGAATGCAAGCAGATCAGCAAGTTAAACGCGGCCGTGTCAGCATTGCAATTCCAACTTTTAACCGGTCAGCGATGCTCGAACGTGCGATACGAAGCGCTCTCGAGCAAGATTACGAAGATATTGAAATCGTAGTATCCGACGATGCGTCGAAGGACGATACTGAGGCGCGGGTACGCGCTATCAGCGACTCTCGAGTCACCTATATTCGGCAGACCAGGAACCTGGGAATGACGCCGAATTTCAATTTCGTGCTTGGAATGGCTACAGGAGAGTTTATAGTTCTCCTGAATGACGATGATGTGCTTTGCCCAAATGCCATAGCTCAGCTGGTTGCGCCTTTTCTTAACGGCTCTCAAGGCATTCCCTGCGAACAGATTGGGCTCACGTGGTGCCCATGCACGGTGATCAACGCCAGCGGAGAAGAGCTATGGTCAACGGAGCCAGGACCGCCTGTTGAGAGATCGTTGCGTCTGTTGATGGAGTTATACTCCGGCCGTCGTGGCCCGCGTATGTCCAGCACAATGATACGAACCGACGATTGCCGAAAGGTGGGTGGCTATAATGAAGCGCTCTTCGGTGCAGTATGTGATACGGGAACCTCGGGGGATGTTGCTCTACGCTACCCCTATGCGGTTTGTATCCAGCAACCTTTAGTTCAGTACACCAACCATGCAGCTAGCGTAACTGCCTTATCCGCTTGTGCTGACTGGCAGCGGTGGGGTAATAACATGTTGGACACGCACATTGCAACAGCGCGTTCCACGGGCGACGCGAAAGGTGCCGAACAGCTCGCGTCGGTTCGGAACACATTGCTTGCCAATCTTACAGTGGACGTATTGCTCCGTGGTAAAGGTAACTCAGGTTGGGTAAGAAGCGTTGTGAAAGAAGTTTGGCGTTCGCGACAGATACTTCTATCACGGTACGTCGCAACACGCATCGTGAGAGATGGCTGGAAGCTTCTGAAGTAGGTTTATACTTCACGCGCCAGTTTTCTCCGCAGCGGGTTTGTACGCAATCGCCCAAATAACAATTGGGAACTGCGGCTCGTTCGACAAATCGTGCCAAAATCGATTGTACATGGTCCAGGTCAAACCAGGACTCATATCTCGAAACATGCATTTCCGATTTCCCCATGAGGCGGTCGTAACTCTTTCGAAGCCTGTATCTTCCAACAGCTGTCGCATCCCATGTTCCGTCCAACGGTACAAGTCAGTAGGGAATCCATGGACCTTCAGAAGAAACGGTGTACTCACTATGAAAATGCCATTTGGGCGCAGCATCTTGAACACATTTTGGGCTGCTCGACCAGGCCGCAAGACGTGCTCGAATACCTGTTCTGCAAACACAACATCGCAAATCCCATCAGATAGAGGTTCGGCACAAACATCGTATTCGGGGAATTGAACGGCTCGGTAGGACCCAAACGGAAATCGATTCTGAAAGCGATTGCCGCTGATTTCCAGAACATCCAAATGCGAGTGGTCCAGCGAGCGAACAAAACCATCAACTTCGCGGTTCATGATCACGCGACACCACTGGACATCTCCTTCGGGTCGTACCCAGTGCTTAAGTCGCGCATGAACCTGGGGCGGGAGAATACTCTTCATCAGCCGATTTACGAAGTCCATTCTTTGAAATTATTGTAGCAAGTGTGAATAATTGCTTACACGAGGTAACTTAGTCATTCCAGTGGGCTGTCGTACTATGACATCGGGTGCAACCGCTGGACCTAGCCGGATTCTGCCGCTGGCGCCGGGAGTTCTTGCCCGGCAGTCCCACGATTACGCGCGGCATTGCAAGGTCTAACGAATTTGTAAACGAACTGACCGTTCAGGACACTAGCGGGTTAAACTTCTTAGGAGGACTGGTTTAAGCATCCGTGACCAAGTTATTTTCTTTCGCGCGCGCGATTTTCATTCGGTTCGCCCCCACCTTTGTACAGGAGTCTCGGTTTATCGCTGCGACGAAGCAA
>JAOAPQ010000881.1 GCA_025462965.1 Bryobacterales bacterium | reverse complement strand
ACGGCGACAGTTACCAATGCCGAAGCTGCCTTGCGCTTTCTAAACGCCCAGCCGCCAAATCTGGAGGAGGCCCGGCAGGCGCTCGGTAGCACCGTCAAGCAAGGCAACCGAGCCACCGACGTCATCGAGCGGATCCGCGCCCTAATCAAGAAGGCGCCCCCACGGAAAGATGCCTTGGAGATCAACGGAGCAATCCTTGAGGTCATTGCCCTGACCCGTGGCGAAATTTTAAAGAACGGCGTCTCGGTGCAGACACAACTCGCGGAGGGCTTGCCGCTGATTCAAGGAGATCGAGTCCAACTGCAACAAGTGATCCTCAACTTGATCATCAACGCCGTCGAAGCGATGAGCGCGGTCAGTGAAGGGGCGCGAGAGTTGCTAATCAGCACCGGGAAAGATGCATCGGGCGGGGTGCTTGTCGCCGTGCGGGATTCGGGCCCGGGACTGAACCCGGAGAGTTTTGACCGCCTGTTCGACGCATTCTACACTACCAAGCCCGGTGGCATGGGCATGGGACTATCGATCTGCCGATCGATCGTCGAAGCTCATGGGGGACGAATATGGGCCTCTCTTACTGCCGCCCCGGGTACAGCCCTTCAATGTATCCTGCCTGTAGGGTGAGAGTGTAAACGCAAAATTACACTCGTCCTCGCAACCCCAACATCGTGAACGGTAGCCTGCCGTTCCGGAAGGAGTTCTTGGGCCTGAAGTCCGGAATGGGAGAAAAGCGGACATCGCCAATCGTCAACGCCACGTCTGCTCTGCCCCCGAAAGCCGACGTTGGGCACAATAGATCCAAGCTTGCAGCCGGCGCCTTGGGTGGGCTTTTCGGATTGATACCGAATTTTTTGCGTATGAAGGAGGCCCACCGGTCCGCATCCTCTTCGCGCCAGAGAATTGACCACTCCCCACCCCGAAGGTCTGACGACGCGCCTAGTTCCGGTTGAGCCGGCCCCCCAACAACGGACATTCACCAAAGGGACGGTTACGTCAGCTTTGTACCAAAACCGGAAGTGGTCTGTCATTCGATCACGTTGCATAACGCCTCTCATTCGGGAAGGCCAACCAATTGCAACGATTTGATCAACACATCGAGATGTTCCTGATGGCGATAGGGTAATCCCGGACGGCGATGACGTCACAGAGTGCAGCGCAATCTACGGCGCGTCGGACGTGATCTTCGTTGCCAAGGTAGTCCAAATGGCAGAGGATTCATCCAGAACCCCGGGGCATCCGGGGAATACCAGCTGAGTGCAATCTTGAAGGCGCGTCGTGCCAGGGGACCGGGCAACCCGGCTGCTCCGTCCTGGGCCGTTCTGCCGGGCGAGGGAGCAAACAATGATAGGGATAACCAGGCGTCAAGCCATCGAAACCATGGGAGCCGCGGCGGCATTCGCAGCTCTCGCTCGTCCGATCTTCGCTGAGACCGCAGCGGGGGCAACCGGCATCGATCAGGCGCTGACCGAAGCGGTCAAATCCGGGAGAGTGCCCGGGGTTGTGGCGCTGGCGGCCAACGACAAAGGCACGATCTATTCCGGCGCGTTCGGCGTGCGCAGCCTTGCGCAGTCCCAGGCAATGACGGTTGATTCGGTGTTCTGGATCGCCTCCATGACTAAGGCCGTAACGACCGCCGCGGCGATGCAGATGGTGGAACAAGGAAAGCTGAAGCTCGATCAGCCGGCCAGCGAGATCCTGCCGGATTTGGCGTCGGCGCAGGTGCTGGAGGGGTTCGACACGGCGGGTACACCCCTGCTCCGCCCGGCCAAGCGGCCCATCACGCTGCGGCAACTGCTGACGCACACCGCGGGATACACCTACGACATCTGGAACGAGAATACCGGCCGCTACGAGAAACAGGCCAACCTGCCGGGAATCATCACCTGCAAGGACGACGCGCTCAAGACGCCCTTAGCTTTCGATCCTGGCGATCGCTGGGAATACGGTATCAATATCGATTTTGCGGGCAAGATGGTCGAAAAGGTGAGCGGCGAGCGGCTCGAAAGCTATTTCCACGAGCACATCTTCGGTCCTCTCGGCATGGCTGATACAAGCTTCAGGCTCAGCCCATCGCAACGCGAGCGGCTTGTGGCGATGCATGCGCGTGGCGCCGACGGCTCATTGAAACCGATCGAATTTGAAATGCCACAAGAGCCGGACTTTTTCATGGGCGGCGGCGGCCTCTACTCGACGGGACCCGACTACTTGAAGTTCGTGCGCATGTTCCTCAACCACGGCAGCCTCGACGGCAAGACGGTGCTGCGACCGGAGACCGTGGCCATGATGGGGCAGAACCAGATCGGCAACGTCAACGTCGTCGTGCTGAAGAGTGTCTTACCCGAGAGCTCGCTCGACGCCGAATTCTTCCCGGGCATGGTCAAGAAATGGGGGCTCGGCTTCATGATCAACACCGAGACTGCGCCGACGGGCCGGAGCGCCGGTAGCCTCGCCTGGGCCGGCCTCGCCAACACCTACTTCTGGATCGATCCGAGCAAGAACATCGCTGGCGTCATCCTCATGCAGCTCCTGCCATTTGCCGATCCGCAGGCGTTGCAGACCTTTGCCGAGTTCGAAAGCGGCCTTTACAAGGTCGCCTAGGTCTCGACGGTGGTCGGCGCGCCAACGCCGACCACCGGTGCTAAAGGGAGAGCTCGACCGCGCCATCGACGCGCTTAAAACGCGATGTCCGCTTTTCTCCTGAAAACAGACGTGTATCGGACGTCGTCCCAAGGTGGGCTTTTCGGATTTAATTCCGAATTTTTTACGTATGAACCAGGACCACCGGTCCGCAGGGAAAAGCGCCTAGAGATTTGAGCACCCCCCACCCCTATTGATTGATGGTCGGCGGCAATATCGCGCGCTTTGTAAGCTGTTCCACAATGCAGGCGATCCCAGCGCCCCTTCGCTTCAATTCGGCTTCAGTGGCCGCGTTCTGAAGCTCCATGTCGAGAGACGTCGACTATGACGGCGTAAATCCAATTATACTCCTCAGGTCAGCTCGTCGAGCAACGCCTTTGTGGCTCTTAGATCGGCGGTTTCGAAGCCCTCAGTGAACCAGCCGAAGGCGGGCGCGAGTAGCGCGCAGGCGTCACTGTGCCGCCCCAGATCATGCCAGAGGCGCGCCAAGTCGCGGGTGGCGCGGAGTTCGAGCGACCTGGCGCCTTGTGTGCGGGTTATCGCTATGGCCCGCGCAAAGCAGGTTTCGATCTCAGTGGCAGATGCACCTTGCACCTGCTTGAGCTCCCCCTCGATGCGGTCGAGCTCACCCTCCCACATGTGTTCGTCATTGGCCGCGACGAGGGCCTTCGCCTCGGCGATGGCGCGCAGCCCCGGTTCGGCCTGCCCAACTCGCGCGTAGGCCGCAGCGAGCATGCAGAGATACCGGGCTTGATACCAACCGACGCCGAGTGCTGCGCGATCAGCAGCATTCTGGCGCATAAGCGCGATGCCTGCCTCTGTGGCACCCTGCTGCACCATCGCCCAGCCGCGAAGAATCAGGCCATTCACGCGCCAGTAGCCCAGGCTGTGCCGATCGGCCAGCTCAACGATCGCTTCGGCATGGGCTCGCACGCCCGGGACATCGCCGAGCAGTTCGTCCAAGCCCGCGCCGGCGAAATTGTGGACGTGCGCTGTGAGGTTCGCCTGATCCAACTCCGCCGCGCGGCGGAACGCCTCGTTACTCGAACGACGCGCTTGTTCGGGAAAGCCGAGGATCCAGAGGACCGGCGCGAGATAGGTGAGCGCCGAGACCTGCGGATCGTGAACGTAGTGCACCGGCTGTGATCGATGCTGGCGCGCGTCGTACAGCCGCAGGATCGCCTCGAACTCGGACCGTGCCTCGGGAAACGCCCCGAAGTGCATGGCCGTGATCCCGGCCAAGCGGTGGCTGGCAAGGCCAATCACCGGATTCGGCAGGCGTTCGGATACCTGCCGAGCCTCATCGGTCAGTCGCCGCATCATGCGATAGTCGCCGCGCACGAAGTAATAGACGAACTCGCCGCTGAGGGTCGCGACGAGAGGCTCCGCCTCGCCGAGACGCTCGCAGAGAACACGTGCCCGGCTGTAGGCGGCGCCCGTTTGCGCCGCGGAGTAGCCGTGCACGGCGATCAGGGGTGTGCCGACCGCGATTTGAAATGAGAGTTCCCGCCGATCCCGCTCCAGGCTTTCCGGAAGCGTTTTCAATGCTTCCAACCCCCTGGTCAGATGCCGGATGGCTTCGAGATTGGCCGAGCGTTCGGCGGCGCGCTCGCCGGCTTTTAGCCAATAGCCGATGGCACGCTCGATCTGGCGAGCTTCCGTCAAATGATGTGCCAGGAGTTCAGGCTCACGCGCGACCCGCTCGGAAAAGCGCCGCTCCACGACTTCGGCGATGCGTGCATGCAGCTGCTGCCGATCGCTGCGCAGAAGCGTGCTGTAGGCGGCATCCTGCACCAGAGCGTGCTTGAAAGTGTAAACGGACTCCGGCGGCGCTCCGCGTTGGAACACCAGTTCAGAAGTGACGAGCCGAGCCAGTTCGCTCTGAAGCTCCCGCTCGTTTCGGCCGGCGACGGCGCCGAGCAACTCGTAAGAAAACTCACGGCCGATGGCAGCTCCGGTCTGTGCCACCTGTTTGGCAGCCGGCCCGAGCCGGTCGAGCCGCGCCAGCAGGGACGCGTGCAGCGTCGCCGGCAGGGCGAGCGCTGATGTGGATGGCCCAGCGAGCGCGCCTTCGGCGTTGCCTCCGCCCGCGTGGGCCTCCAAAACAGCTTTTGTCAACTCTTCGACAAAGAGCGGCACGCCGTCGGTGCGCGTGACGATCTCTTCCACCGTATCGGCGGGCAGAGCCTTGTTGCCTGCGACCCGCTGCACGAGCATCGCGCCCTGGCACCGGTCCAGCCGGCTGAGTGCCAACATCGTCACGTGCGATCGTCCGCTCCATGGCGGCTGAAACTCAGGCCGGAAGGTAATCAAAAGCAGCATTGGTAGTCCTGCCGCGCGATCTATTACGCGATCCAACAGCTCGCGCGAGCTGGGGTCGATCCAGTGCACATCCTCGGAGATCATCAAGACCGGCTGGTGCTGGGCCAAGGCTACGAGTTGCCGGAGCAGCGCCTCGAATGTCTCCTCCTTCTTTCGCTGCGGATTGAGTTGGCGTGGGGCGTACAGATCGCCGCCGGGAATGTTCAGCAATTCGGCAAGGAGGATCACGTCCGCGATTGGCGACGAAGTCTGTGTGAGCAGCGCCTCTAGCTTGTGAAGCTTGGTCTCGGGCGTGTCGTCCCGCTCAAACCCGGCGGCTCGTTCGAGCTGCACGATTGTCGGGTGGAGAGCGCTGTCCTGGTGGTATGGCGAGCAGAAGTAGCGCAATCGGACGTGCGGCTCATCGAGCAGCCGCTCTTCGAGCGCAACGCTCAGGCGCGACTTTCCAATACCCGGCTCGCCCGTGAGCAACACGACCCGCCCTTCACCCTCCTTCGCCTGTGTCCAGCGCCGGAGCAGCAGCTGAATCTCCTCCCCGCGTCCGACGAGCGGGGCGAGGGCGGCGGCCGAATGCAAAGCCTCGAACCGGCTTTCGACTGCGCCTTCGCCTCGTACGCACCACGCGGCCACTGGCGCAACGAAGCCTTTTAGCTCCACCTCGCCGAGTTCCTCGTACTCAAAGATCTCCCCTGTCAGCTTGTGCGTGCTTGCGGCGATTACGACGCTGCCTGGTTCCGCCAGGGTTTGCAGGCGTGCCGCGAGGTTGGGCGTCTCACCCACAACACCGCGCTCGTGGGCTTCGCCGGCACCGACAAGATCGCCCACAACGACGAGGCCTGTGGCAATCCCGACCCGCACCCGCAGTCTCCCGCCCGGCGCAACCTGCACCAGCCGCGCAGTCGTCACAATTTCCAGACCCGCGCGAATCGCCCGCTCGGCGTCGTCCTCATGTGCCTGCGGGTAGCCGAAGTAGGCCAATACCCCGTCGCCCATATACTTGGCGACGAAGCCATCGAAGCGGCCCACCACCCTCTCAACGTCTTTGTGGTAGTCGCCGATCACCTCGCGCAGGTCTTCCAGATCAAGCCGTGACGCGAGCGCGGTTGAGCCAACGAGGTCACAGAACATGACCGTGAGTTGCCGACGCTCGGCACCTGGAGATACCGGCTTGGCAGGCGTGCCGACAGCTGATGATCTTTCCGGAAGAGCAGCACCGGTCAAAGGAGCGCCACAGTTGCCGCAGTAACTATTGCCACTCGGATTCTCGCGGCCGCAGGCGCGACAACACTGCGGCAGCGGCGATCCACAGTCCCCGCAGAATCGGCTGCCATCCTGATTGGCGCTTCCGCAGCTCGGGCACTCCATGCTCGCCCTCCCGCTCGGAACATCACAGCAGTCTAGACCAATATGCCGATGGCGGCGAGCATCGCAAATGGGGCGCGACCGTCAGCGCGCGTCGCAATGCGCCGATGACCCGGGCCTACGCCATGCCGTCCAGTTGCCGTTGACGGCCGGACATCCGCTATGGGGTCATGAACCGACTTGACGCGCTTAAAATGCGATGTCCGCTTTTCTCCTGATAGTGTTGCAAAAGTCGAAAGTTGCACCAGTTCAAATTTTTGGTGAAACCTTAAGACGCGAAGCGATCGACGATTCGGATAACCTCAGTCGAGCTACCGAAGTCGCCTATGAGTTTTGCCTGAGG
>JAOAPQ010000877.1 GCA_025462965.1 Bryobacterales bacterium | reverse complement strand
GAACTGACCGCGACGAGTTACGATTCTCCGTCGCAGATTCTTAGCGAGAGGGCCTCCGGATACACGCTGCAGACCGGTCACGTTCGGAATGCCGATTATCTCGATATGAGCGTTCCCTTCTCAGCCGGCGGGCTTGTCTCGACTTCCGATGACCTTCTGCGGTGGAACACCGCTTTGCACACGGGCGGATTGCTGAACGAAAGTTCGTACCAGCGCATGGTAGCGGAGTATCCCGAGACTCGGAGGGGAAACGAGTTCTACGGGTATGGACTATTCATCGGCAAAACCTCGGGTCACAGATGCCTGTCGCATTCCGGCGGGGTGAACGGCTTCATCGCGGTACTTCAATATTATCCGGAGTCGGAGGGATCTCTAATCGTGCTTTCCAACTTACTCAACCCTTCCCCTATGCAGCCGATTATCGACCGGCTCTCGGCTTTTTTGCTCGACCGGTCACCGACCTCCCCGCAACATGCCGACCAATCGAGACCTACCGCGCGGAAGTGAAGCGACTGGCAACCACTACGACATAGCCGTCCGGGTCCCGCATCCAGCACTCCCAGTGATTCGGACCGCCATTGCCATCAGGAGGGTTTCGATGCCGGGGCATGACGATCTCCAGGCTCATTTCAGTGGAGCGTTGCATGACCGCGTCAAAGTCGTCTACCTCGAACCACAGCAATACACCGTTTCCGTATGGCTTGCCATCGCGATCACCGATCGGACCGTGATCGTGTTCTACTTCGAAGCTGTGCAACTGAAGGACAAGTTCGCCATTCGAGACCACCCGCTCATATTCGGAACCCCCATGATCGCTCCGGCAGCCCAGCAGACGCTGATACCATCGGCTGCTTGCTCCCACATCGGTTACGGCGATGAGAGGTTGGGGACGCATCCCCATCAGCGTAACAACTCCAGCCTGACGCCGAAGTGGCGATCCGGAAGGTTCGGGCGGCGGCATTCCCCGAAATAGGCGGAACAATCGGGCTCCGGTTCTCGTATGCGATTCCATGAGATCACCCGCGAAGGAGAACCCATGCGTACACTTCTGATCTGCCTTCTTCTGCCAGCCGCCGTCGCCGTGGCCCAGGACAGTCCCTTCAGCGCATTCAATAAACACGCCTACGGACAAATGAAAATTTGGCTGCTCGGCTCAGCCGAAAAGATGCCTGCGGAAAATTACAGCTTTAAACCCACGGACGCGGTCCGGAGCTTCGGCCAGGTCGTTGGACACGTGGCCGATGCACAGTACCTGTTCTGTTCGAGCGTACTCGGCGAGAAGAATCCCTCTCCGAAAATCGAGCAGACAAAGACGTCGAAAGCCGATCTAATCGCCTCACTCAAAGACGCCTTCGCCTACTGCGACAAGGCCTACGACGCTACGACCGACGCCTCCGTTACTCAAACGGTGAAGCTCTTCGGAGGCGACATGCCGAAACCAATCGTGCTGACTGTCAACGACATGCACCTTTCGGAACACTACGGCAATCTCGTCGTCTATCTGCGGATGAAAAACATCGTTCCTCCAAGCAGCGAGCAGGCGTCCCAGCCACCGCAGAAGAAATAATGTGCCTTTGGGTCGGGCCTATTCCTCCCAAGGGGTTTACCGCCACCGTTCTTTCCCCCGGAAAACGTGACCGTCACATGAACCGCCTTGCGGCTCATGAGTGTTATCATCGCGAGCAGTCATAGGACGGGGACATGTTCGACAGAAATGTGCAAAGTAACACGTCTACGCCCTACCGGGCTCCCGCCCTGAACACATTGGAAACCCCTTCCCGCGCGGAGAAAGATTGGCCACCCGCTGTCGTGGGGGGCGTATTCCAGACCGGTTTGAATCTGATACGCGATTTAACCCGAAAGGGCGTACGCGCTGTTGGCGTCGACCACGACTTAACTCACCAGGGATTCCGATCGGTGTATGGCAAGTCCTACGCGTGTCCCAACCCTGACACCCACCCGGAACAATGGGTTGAGTTCATGAAGAACCTGGCGTGCAAGATGGAAATGAAGCCGGTGTTTATTCCGGCAGCGGATGTTTTTGTCGCGGCATTGGGACGGCATGGCGAGGCGCTTGCCGACGACTATCTCATCTCGCCCCGCGGGGCCGAACTTCAAGCATCCCTTACGACCAAGGAAACACAGTATGCGCTGGCGACCGAACATGGCTTTCCGTGTCCCCGCATGGCCTACGTCCAGTCGAGCGCGGAGCTGAAGGCGTTCATCGCGGATGCGCGGTTTCCCTGCCTGATCAAACCCAGGAGCCAGCGCGAATGGGACGCGCTGCCGGAAGGTAATTCGCTGCGCGGGAACAAGATCATGATCGCGGAAACGCGGGACGAACTCCTTCGGTACTATGAACTCGCTGAGCCATACCGGCCCGAGGTGATAGCGCAGGAGGTAATACAGGGACCCGGTAGCGCGAAGTTCTACTATGTGTCGGCTTATGGGAACGGCGGATCGTTACTTGGGAGTTGCGTGCTGCAGGCCGTGCGGGACCATCCCCCGTTTACCGGTATGCCTACCATCGTGCGACCGGTAGTTGACGCGGAAATCACCTCGTTGTGCGACGGGTTCCTTCGAAAAGTGAACTACCGGGGCATCTGCGAATTCGAACTCAAGCGCGACATCCGCGACGGCAAGGTACGCCTCATCGAGATAAATCCCCGGTTCAGTGGGACGGGCGATTGCGCCAGCTACGTGGGCATTGAAACCGGGTGGCTCCATTACCTCGACATGATCGGCCAACCGGTCGCCCCTGTGCAGCCCTCGCGGTTCGGCTTCTATCATATTGCCTTGAAGCTGGAAAGCATGGAGGCGCCGCGTTTCCTGTTGAGTGGCGATCTGAAGTGGAAAGACTTTGTGACTCCTTACCGCGGCCCCAAGGCATTTTACGATCTTGATTTTCGCGACCCGCGCCTGGCGGCAACGACGGTGGCGCTTTGCGGAAGGTATGTTGTCGGTAATCTGCTGCGACACTGGAAATTGAGGTCTCCCGGAGGTTAGAGGCTCACAATGGACAGCACCCGGCGAGAAGTGGAACATTACGAGGTTCTGGTTCTTGGCAGTGGCGAGGCCGGCAAGTACATCGCCTGGAACACGGCCTCGTCCGGCAAGAAGACAGCCTTAATCGAACGCCGTTATATCGGAGGATCGTGTCCGAATATCGCGTGTTTGCCGAGTAAGAACGTCATACATTCCGCGAAAGTCGCCCGCTTAGCGACCGAGGCAGCGGCCTATGGCCTCCACCCCGCAGAGCCGGGCGTCGATATGCAGGTTGTCCGCGATCGTAAGCGCGCGATGGTGACCGGGCTTGTCCAAATGCATAAGGACCGTTTCGCGCAAAGCGGTACGGAACTGATCCTCGGGGAAGGCCGCTTCGTCGCGCCGAGGACGATCGAGGTGACCTTAGCAGATGGAGGCGCCCGCGTCCTCACTGCCGGGCAGGTTGTCATCAGCACCGGTTCTCGCGCTTCTATCGATCCTATTCCCGGACTCGCCGAAGCCAAACCTCTCACCCATGTCGAGGCGCTCGAACTCGGCGTGGTTCCGGAGCACCTTCTTATTCTTGGCGGTGGCTACGTCGGGCTGGAGTTCGCACAGGCCATGCGCCGGTTCGGGAGCCGTGTCACCGTCGTCGAGCGCACCGCGCGAGTGCTGGATCGCGAGGATAAGGAAGTATCGGAAGCCCTCATGCGGATCTTCATCGACGAGGGCATCGAACTTGTGACCGAAGCGCAAGTGAAGGAGGTGCGGGGTCGCTCGGGCGAGCAGGTCACTCTACATCTGGAGCGGGATGGCCGCCCTGCGGACCTGACAGGCACGCATCTTCTGGTCGCGACCGGACGCACTCCGAACACGGATGGAATTGGCTTAGAAAAGGCTGGTGTGGCCCTCACTCCTAGAGGCTACGTGCAAGTGAACGAGCGGCTCGAGACGACCGGCGCCGGCGTGTTTGCCGTAGGAGATTGCGCGGGCAGCCCGCACTTCACGCATATCGCGTTCGATGATTTTCGCGTGGTGCGCGACACGATGGCCGGCCGTTCCCGCGTGACCACCGGCCGCCTGGTACCTTTCTGCCTCTTTGTCGATCCGGAACTCGCACGGGTTGGCCTCAATGAAACAGAAGCGAAGCGCAAGGGCATCCCCTATCGTCTGGTGAAGCTGCCTATGAAAGCAGTGCTCCGCACCCGTACGACGGGGGAGGCAGAAGGCTTTCTCAAAGCCCTCATCAGCGGTGAAGACGATAGTATCCTGGGCTTTACCGCCCTGGGTGCGTCCGCAGGTGAGATGATGGCGCCGGTTCAACTCGCAATGAGTGCCGGATTACCCTACACCGCACTGCGCGATTCCATCTTTACGCACCCTACCTTTGCCGAGGGACTTGTCTATCTTTTCTCTGTAGCCCCCGTTCACATTCCCTAAGTAGTACGCCCGGGATGTTACAAAAAAAGAGCTCCAACGGAGACCCTTGGGTGTATACTAATCGCAACCTGGGTTCCAAAATGGGTTGAAGTGTACCGCCAGCCCACGGGTCCCCAAAATGCAAATCTTGGTTCGTTGTTTCTCATTTCTGTGCTGAGGAGGTCGCAATGTGGAACGCAAGTGATTGGGAATATGATACAAGCAATGAAGATAGTGTCTCTATTGCGCTGATTACGGGTGCAGGGGGCAAACTCTATTTCATCAATACCGAGACTGATGAACACCTCGATTTCACGTACTCAGTACTTAGCGTAGGTGCAAGCAAAGGTAGTGTGTTTAACATTGCTAAGTCCTTAGTTAGTACGCCAAGCGGTGGGATAGAGAAAGTCAGAGTTAGACCCAATCATTCATTTGATCTACATCACTTTCCCTGCAAGGGAGTTGTGATTAGTGGCGGAATTACTGCCGGAATATTTACGCCGAGCTTTATAGATGACTCCGGCGCTAACGTTTCTTTTCTAGGGTTCGGTGTCGATCCTTTAATGTTTGCCTGGGTACCGGTTTGGGGGAGATTCAGCTCGATTTTGCCGTCTGGGGGAGTGTCCATAGGCATGCTACAGTGCAATGCAGCACAAAGTTACAAAACTGTGCCAGATGCACTGAATGCGAACGTGGGTTAAACGTCAGAACCCTCGGCCGGCGGCCTTCCGGTAGGGAGCCTAACCGTTGAAGCACGGCCCGCCTCGTGCGGTGCATCCTGGCCGTGGCCGGGAGAGAGCGCGAAGACTATAGCCGTTCGAGCATCCGCGGCAACCATATGAATCTTTGTGTTCCATCCGGATGAACCTTCACCGAAGTGGAATCGAGAGAGAATGCTTCGATCCTGACGCGCACGATCTGCTCCAGTTGCAGTTGTTCAAAAACGCGGTCCAATACGCCGTTTTTCGCCCACCGGTTCATCCGCATATAGATCGTGTGCCAGGGGCCGAATCGCTTCGGAAGCCCCCGCCACTTGCAGCCCTGTTCCGCCACATACAGAATGGCGTTCAGCACCTGCAGGTTTGTCAGACTCACATTGCCGCGCTGCACCGGGAGGCTATCTTTGATGCGGGCATACTGCTCTTCCGTGATTTCCATCCTTTTATTGTTTTAGTGTGAACGCGCCCCCAGTCCGATCAGATTCCCCAAAATCACTTAAGTATCCACTTGACAATCTCTCGCGGGCGGTAAATACTCAAGCGGAGACTTAACCGATTCTTTGGTGAGAAGGAAGGAACACCGTGGAAGAGCAATCCGTAATTCACAGCACGTTCGTCATCGAACGCAGTTACCCCGCCACGCCTGAGCGCGTATTCGGCGCTTTCTCCGACCCAG
>JAOAPQ010000848.1 GCA_025462965.1 Bryobacterales bacterium | reverse complement strand
CGGCGGATGAAGCCCACGCCTACCTGAGCGAATTGAAGCAAGTCATCCAGTTCGTGCAGGCATCCACATGTGACATGGAGAAGGGGCATCTGCGGTGCGATGCGAACGTTTCCGTGCGATTGAAGGGCGCGGAGAAGTTCGGCACGCGGGCCGAGGTGAAGAACCTGAACTCGTTCCGGTTCCTGAAGCAGGCGGTGGACTATGAGATCGCCCGGCAGGTGGCAATCGTGGAGGCGGGCGGCCGGATTCATCAGGAGACGCGCCTGTTTAATTCCACGACGGGCGAAACGGTTGGAATGCGAAGCAAGGAAGAGGCGCATGACTACCGGTATTTCCCGGAGCCCGATCTGGTGCCATTGCGCATCAGCGAAAAGTGGCAGAGCGAGGTCCGCGCCGCTTTGCCGGAACTGCCGGCCGCGAAGCGGACTCGCTTTGTGGAAGTTTACGGTCTCCGTGAGAGCGATGCCCAGGTTCTTACTGCGACCCGTGCGATGAGCGATTACTTCGAAAAGGTCGCGGAGGTTTCGGGCGATCCGAAAACCGCGGCGAACTGGGTGATGGGCGATCTGGTGGGGACGCTGAAGGGCGGCGATATTGAAGAGTCTCCGGTTTCGGCGACCCAACTCGGGGAGCTGGTTGCGCTGATGAAGTCCGGCGAAATCTCCGGCAAGCTCGCGAAGGAGATTTTCCCGAAGATGTTTTCGACCGGCGAGAGCGCCGCGGTCATCATGGATCGTGAGGGGTTGCGGCAGATCAGCGACTCCAGCGCGCTTGAGAAGATCGTGGATGAGGTGCTAGGCGCCAGTCCCAAGCAGGTGGAGCAGTACAAGTCCGGCAAGACGGCCGTGATCGGGTACCTCGTAGGGCAGGTGATGAAGACTTCACGCGGGCAGGCAAATCCCGCGACTGTGACCGAAATATTGAAAGGGAAACTGTAAATGCTCAAAGAAGGCGACAAAGCACCGGAGATCAAGCTCGAAACGGATAAAGGCGAGCAGTTCGATCTCGCTCAGCAGAAGGGCAGGAAAGTGGTGGCTTATTTCTATCCGCGCGCGGATACGCCGGGTTGCACGATCGAGGCGAAAGAGTTTAATGACGCCTACCAGAAGATGGCGGATAAGGGCGCGGAAGTCGTCGGCATTTCACCGGATACGGCGAAGGCGCAGACCAAGTTCAAAGACAAGTTCGGGCTTGGCTTCACTCTGTTGTGCGACGTCGATAAGAAGGTCGCGGAAGCTTACGACGTTATCAAAGAGAAGAACATGTACGGCAAGAAGGTGATGGGCATCGAGCGGACTACATTCGTGATCGATGAGCAAGGGAATATCGCGAAGATCTTCAACAAAGTGAAGCCCGAGGGGCACGCGGAAGAAGTGTTGTCAGTTCTTTAACTCGGCGATGGTGGCGCCGGAGCCGCCTTCGCTTTGCGTCGCCGGGTAATACTTCTCCACGTGCGGGTTGCGGGCGAGCAGCTCGCCAATCATTTTTTTGAGAATGCCCATCCCGTGGCCGTGCACGATGCGGACGCGGCTGGCGGTCGCCATCACCGCGTCGTCGAGGAATTTTTCTACACGGTCGCGCGCTTCCTCGGCACGCTCTCCAATCACGTTCAACTCCTGGAAGATGGGCGCGAGTTGTGGGCCGGATTTGTAGGTCACGCCCTGCGGCAGCCGTCTCGCTTCGCCGCCGCCTTCCGGAAGCACTTCGACGACATCGTCGATCTGCACCTGCATCTTCATGAAACCGGCCTGCACCTCGACGCGTTCGTCGCCTAGCAGGCGAAGGACGGTAGCGGGCTCGCGGACATCTTTCAGGCGAACGCGCGCGCCCGGCTCGATCCGGAGTGTCGTGACCGGCGCTGCGGTCTTCGGGAGCACCGTGGCTTCGAACTGCTCCCGCATCTCGCGCTTCGTTTTGGAGACGCTGCGCTGGGCTTTCTCCGCGGCTTTTTCGGCCATGCGGTCGAGCGTTTCGCGGGCCTGCTCCTCGAAACGGGTCTGCAGCGAGGCGTAGCGCTCCTCCAGTTCCTCGATCTTCGCCGACTCCGCACGGATCGCCTCCGAGACCAGGCGGCGTTGGCGCTCCTCGAGTTCGGTGCGCTTCTGGCGTAATTCAGCTTCCAGGGCGGTGGTGACGGCGAGCCGCTCGTGCAGGTCGCTGAGAAATTTGGAGACGTCGCGCTCGCGATCGCTGAGCGAGGCGCGGGCGCGTTTCATAATGTCTTCCGGCATGCCGAGCCGGGCCGCGATATCGAGTCCGGCGGATTTGCCGGGCAGGCCGAGCCGGAGCTCATAGGTGGGCTCCAGTGTTTCCTCGTCGAAGCCCATGGAGGCGTTCAACACGCTCCTGGTGTTGGCGCCATAGATCTTGAGAGCGAGCAGGTGAGTCGTCGCGAGTGTGTACGCGCCGGCGGCGCGGAAATGGTCGACCAGCGCGACCCCGAGGGCGCCGCCTTCTTCCGGGTCGGTGGAGGAGCCGATCTCGTCCAGCAGGACCAGCGAATCGGGAGTGACATCGAGCGCCATTTCCCGGATGTGTGACATGTGGGCGGAAAAGGTGCTGAGGCTGGCCTGAATGGATTGGTGGTCACCGATATCGGCCAGAAGCTGTTCGAAAATCGGCAATTCCGCTTCGGCGCACGGAACGGGCAGGCCTGATTGCGCCATCAGCACGATGATGCCGACCGTCTTTAGAGTAACCGTCTTGCCGCCCGTGTTCGGCCCGCTGATGAGCAGTGTTTTGCAGTCGCGATCGAGCGTGAGGCTGATGGGGTTGACGCGTCCTCCGCGCTTGCGCAGAACATCGGTGAGCAGCGGATGGCGGGCATCGCGCAGCAGGAGGCGGTCGCCGAATTTGGGAATGCAGCAATCGAAGTCGAGAGCGAATTTGCCCTTTGCGAAGATGAGCTCCAGCTGGCTCATGGCGGTCAAAGTTTCGCCGATGGCACTGGCGTGTGCGCGGAGTTTCTCAGTGAGCTCGCGCAGAATGCGATGCACTTCGCGCATCTCTTCTTCGGTGAGGCGGACGAGTTCGTTGTTGAGGTCGATGGTCTCGATCGGCTCGACGAAAAGGGTGTGGCCGCTGGAGCTGGCGCCGTGAATGACGCCGTTCATCTTCCGGCGCTGGCCGGAGATAACGGGGACCACGAAACGCTCGTTTCGGATGGTTACGATTTCTTCCTGCAGGATGCCGTCGTCCCGATGCGCGCGTAAGAAACGCTCGAGCGATTCCTGGATCTGCTTCTTCTGGCGATCAATGTCGCGGCGCAGGCGGCCCAGCGCGACGCTGGCGCTGTCGGCGACGGAGCCATCCGGCAGAATCTTGCCTTCGAGCATGTGAAGAAGCTCGCGGAAATCGCCGATGCGCTGGCCGCGCGCGCCGAGAAGCGGGAAGCGCTCCGTGACGACTCCGAGAATAGACTTCGCATCCGCGGCGCGATCGAGCAGGGCGATGATGTCGAAGAGTTCGCGCGGTTCCAGGCTCACGCCTTCGATACGGAGCTTGTGGATCGTGGTGGTAAGTTCGGGAAGGCCGCCGAAATCTATGCGAATCGCTGAACCTCGTTGGGCGGGTTGCGGTTTGGCGGCGCTACGTAGATAGTCGATGGCTTCCGACGCTTCGGCGAGATCACGCTCGAGCTGTGCGCGATCGGAATGGGGCTGGATTTTGGCGAGTTCGCCGCGGCCGAGAGGGCTGGAGACGTAGCGGCCCACTAACTCGCGGAGAGCTTCAAATTCGAGAGTCTGGGCGCTGGTGGACTGCACTGATTCTATTAAACGCTTTCTCGATGACCGGAAGAGTGCCTTCGGTGATCCGGTAAAGTGAGAGATCGTCCCGCGCGATCCACTCGGCGCGGCCGGCATCATCGGCGGCTGCGAGAACCCCGCCCGTTACGCGGCAGATGTAATCGACGAGGATGTAATGATACTCGGCGCGACCGCAAGCGTCGCATATGATGCGTTCGAAGATCTCGACTACTTCGACGGGTTCGACGATCAGTCCGGTTTCTTCAAGAACTTCACGGCGGATCGCGGCATCGAGGAGTTCGCCCGGTTCGACGACTCCGCCCGGAAGCGACCAGAATCCCTGCAACGGCGCGTTAGCTCGCTCGACCAGGAGGATGCTCTCGCCATCGATGATGAGAGCGCCCACGCCCGGAACGGGGAATTCGGGATAGCGGCGGCTAATACTGCACCGAGCCTTTGACGTCCAGCCGGATCCGGTAGACGGAGGTCCGGGCGGTGACGTAGAGCGCGCCGAAATCGGGGTCGCCAAAGGCGCAGTTCGCGGGTGTCTCACCGACCTGAATCGTCTGGGTCAATTTGCCCGCGGAGTCGTAGACGAGGATAGCCTTGGCGGCTACGTAAAGATTGCCTTTCTCGTCGATGCGCAGGCCATCCGGGACGCCTGGAATGTTCGAGATCAGGATCCGCTCATGACTTGCGTCGCCATTCTTGTCCAGATCGTACGCGCGCACGTTCTTCTCGTCGGAGTTGGCGACGTAAAGGGTGTGGCCGTTCGCGGAAAGCGCGATTCCATTCGGACGTCCGGACGGCTTAGCGACGAGGCTCAGGCCGCTCTTCGGGTTGATGTGATAGACGCCGTAGAAATCGAGTTCGCGCGTGTCCTGCTGGTTGCCGAACGCCGGATCGGTGAAATAGATCTGGCCATCCTTGCGGACCACTACGTCGTTGGGCGCGTTCAGGCGCTTGCCCTCATATTTGGCGGCGAGAACTTCAATCTCGCCCTTCTTATCCATGCGCGTAAGCTGGCGGGAGCGCGATTCGCACATGTACAGGCGGCCCTGGGCATCGAGAGTCATGCCGTTTGTACCTTGCGAATCGGCGCGCAGGACCGCCGTTTTTTCGTTCGGCGTCCATTTCAGGATGCGGTTATTCGGAGCGTCGCTGAAAAACAGAGACCCTTCGCGGGACCAGACTGGCCCTTCGGCAAAGGCAAGCTTCGTTTCGATTTTTTCAATCTTGAATTCCTGAGCTTGCGGCGCCGGGGCCAGAAGCAGCAGGAACAGAGGCAGGAAAATCTTAGTGTTGAGCAACCTGAATCTGGTTATTGACACTCTTCACGCCATCGACCTTCTTCGCGAGCTTCTCGGCCCTTGCTTTCTGCTTTTCGCTTTCCACTTTGCCGCTGACCGTGACCACGCCGTCCTTGACTTCGATGTTCAATCCGCCGCCCTTCACGATGGTGTCTCCGGCGAGCTTGATCTGAACGCGGTCGTGAATGATATCGTCGGTGAGCGGACCTTTAGTTCCTGCCCACCCGAGAACTGAGAGCGAAAGGAACAGCGCGAACAGAAGACCTCTACTCTTCATCAGTACCTGTCATTGTACGCCAGTCGAGCGTATTAAGAAACGCGGCCTTCTCGCGCCAGTTGGGCTGAACCTTAACGTGAAGCTGCAGGAAAATCTTCATGCCGAAAAGTTTCTCCATTTCCTCGCGGGCGTTGGTTCCTATCTGCTTCAGCATAGCGCCGCGAGAACCGATGATGATGCCCTTCTGGCCCTCGCGTTCCACGAATATGGTGGCGTAGATGCGAGTGATATCGGGCGCCTCGTCCCATTTGTCGACAAGCACGGCGACCGAGTGCGGCACCTCCTGCTTGGTCTCGTGGAGTATCTTTTCGCGGATGAGCTCGGCGGCCAGGAAGCGCTCCGGCTGATCCGTGACGTGGTCCTCCGGGAAATACATGGGCCCTTCGGGCATGCGGCCGACGATCGCTTCGCGCAGTTTGTCGAGATTCATCCCTTTCAGAGCCGAGACGGGAATCACGTCCACAAAATCGTGCTGTTTCCGGTATTCGTCGATGAGCGGAAGCACGGTTTCCTGGTGCTTCACCAGGTCGGTCTTGTTGAGAACCAGAAGCGCGGGCGCCTCGCTTTTTCGGAGCAGGCTCAGGGCGTGGCGATCCGCTTCGCTGAAGGATTGGGTGACATCCACCAGGTAAAGGATCAGGTCGCGCTCGCTCAAGGCGTCGCGCACGCTGTCCATCATGCGCTTCTGGATGGAGGTCTCGGCCTTGTGTATGCCGGGCGTGTCGAGGAATACGATCTGCGCTTCCGGCGTGGTCATTACGCCCTGAATCGAGGCGCGGGTAGTCTGCGGTTTGGAAGCGACAATCGCAACCTTGAAGCCGACCAGCGCATTCAACAGCGTGGACTTGCCCGCGTTCGGACGGCCGATGATGGAAACGAACCCGGAAACGTGTTTGCTCATACGGCTGCGCCCTGCCTTGGCAGATCGGCTACTTCCACTTTCCGTACGCGGACCTGATGCACGCGCAATTCATCACTTGCCAGAATCTCGATCCGTATACCATCTTTTTCCACAGCTTCACCTGCTTGGGGGACACGCCCCAACCACTCAGTTACCAGACCGCCGACGGTAGTCGATTCGATCTCTTCTTCCGGATGGAAATCCAGCATGTTCTCCAATCGTGTGAGATCAAACGTGCCGGCCACAATGTAAACGCCGGGGCTTTCTTCCAGAACTTCCGACTCGGGTTCGTGCTCGTCCCGGATTTCGCCTAAGATCACCTCGACCAGATCTTCCATGGTGGCAAGACCGGCCGTGTTGCCGTATTCATCGACCACAATCACCATGTGGGCGCCTTCCTGTTGCATCTCTCGCATCAGGTCGTTGACGGGCTTCGTCTCCGGCACGAAGCGGATCGGACGCATCAACTCGCGGATCTTCAAGGTTTTCCGCTCTTCCTCACCCAACTCGAACATATCGCGGACGTGCACGAAGCCAACCACCTGATCGATGGAACCCTCGTAAACCGGTATACGAGAGTACTGTTCGTGAATGACGAGATGGCGAAGTTCTTCCAGCGTGGCATCGGCGGAGATAGCAACTATGTCGGGGCGCGAGGTCATCACTTCGCGCACTACTTTGTCGCCGAATTCCACCACGTTCTGGATGAGCTTGCGGTCATCTTCCTCGATGAGACCTTCTTCCGTGCCGGCCGAAATGAGGGCGTCGATATTTTCGGCTGAGGTCGGCGGCTCGGCATCGCTGGTCTTTTCGTCGGCGAGTTCCACCAGCGAGTGCAGGAAATTCAACAGCGCGACAATGGGACGCACAAGGTAAGCAAAGCCACGCAATATTGGAACCATCGGCAGCAGCAGCCGGCCGGAACTGCGGCGGTAAAGCATCTGAGGGACGACGTAAGCGACCAGCATCATGAGCAGCCAGGAGGTAAATGCGGCTTCCAGGCAGGTGAGCCACGTGGCCGAGCCATCGTGAATGTAGGCGAAAAATACGGCGATGGTGAGGAGCAGCAGCGTGCCGTGCTTCAGCAGCGAGAAGCTGAGCGTTCCCTCCTCGGTATCAAAGCCGATGCGATCCTCCACAGTGGACTTGAAGAACTGGAGCGAGGGAAGGTCGCGTGTGCGCAGCCGCATGGTCTCGAGATAGAGCGTCTGCACGAACGTAACCAGGCACAGCACCAGGCCGAGCGCGAAGCACACGATGAGAATAATCGCGGTCATGAGTGCGCTCTCGCGATGACGCTGGAGGGCAGCCCAAGTTTCTTACGCCACGCGGCTTCGGCACGCGCCATCGCTCCGCCATCGGTCTCATGGTCCATGCCGAGCAGATGCAATGTGCCGTGGAGCATAAGGATCCGGATTTCATCTTCCACGGAGTGGCCGAACTCGCGCGCCTGGGCGGCGGCGCGCGAATAAGAGATGGCGAGATCGCCCAGTTCCGGGAAGGAAAGGACGTCGGTCGGGTAGTCTTTCCCGAGGAAACGGGAATTGAGGCGGCGGAGCTCCGCGTCGGTTGTGATCAGGCAATGGAAAGGAATGTCCTTAGCCAGACGCGATTTGATGGTGCCGGCGAAGCTTTCGATTTGGGCGCGATCTAGTGATGGAGGTACGCGGCGAAACGATACGTGAGGGTCTGGCGAAGGCATAATTTCCGCTCAGGCGCTCAATTGCCCGGGCGGAATAGCGGCGGCTGCCAGAGGGAGTTCCGTTGGCAGATCGGATAACTTCAAGGTCATTTGGCGAGCCGACGACTCGTTGTAGCGCTCGTAGGCTTTCACAATTCGCTGAACCAGGCAATGGCGTACCACGTCGCGCTCGCTGAATTGAACGAAGCTGATGCCTTCAACGCCGACGAGGATTTCGGAAGCATCGAGGAGGCCGCTCCGTTTGCCAGTCGGCAAATCGATTTGCGTGATATCGCCATTGACAACCATTTTCGAGTTGAAGCCCTGGCGCGTGAGCACCATCTTCATTTGCTCCGGCGTGCTGTTTTGAGCCTCGTCAAGAATGATGAAGCTGTCGTTCAGCGTACGCCCGCGCATGAAGGCGAGGGGCGCGACTTCAATGACGTTCTTCTCCAGAAGCTTCTCCACCTTGTCGGCTTCCAGCATGTCGTTCAAGGCGTCATAGAGAGGCCGGAGATACGGGTCGATCTTCTCCTGAAGGGTTCCGGGAAGGAAGCCCAGGCGCTCACCCGCCTCAACGGCGGGGCGGGTCAGGATGATGCGGCTAACGCGCTTGCTAAGCAGGGCGGAGACGGCCATGGCGACAGCGAGATACGTTTTTCCGGTGCCCGCCGGTCCGATTCCGAACACGAGATCGTTGCGTTCGATGGCTTCCAGGTAGCGGCGCTGGTTGACGGTTTTCGGCGTCAGGACTTTCTTTCCAAAATTGCGCTGGCGGCCGCTGTTCACGAGGGCACGAAGCGTAACATCCGGGTCTTCCGTAACCACCCTCAGGTAGTTGTGGAGATCCCCATTGCTAAACACGGTGCCTTCGCGCACCAGAGACACATAGTCCTGCAGAATACGTTCGGCACGCTGTACATCAGCGGGCTCGCCATTGATTTCCAGGGAATTTTCGATCAGGTGGGTGCTGACGTTAAGGCCTGTTTCCAGAAGACGGATATTTTCGTCGCGAGTACCGAACAGGCTCTCGATGCCGCGAGCGATTTGGACGCTGGTTGTCATTTAGCTTGGGTGTAAAACCTCCAGAACGGAAATAGATGGCAGCATCAGGCCTGAAAAATAGAGAATACGTGGCTAGGGAGAGGGGTCGATTCAGGCCGCGTTGGTGCGGGGTGGCGGAAAACCATCCAAGGCCATTATATCAGACAGGGTTCATACCCAGGCGAAAAACACCCGTCGGAGGTGTTCAGCCGCGGTGGGCGCGGAACTCACGCAAACGGGCCAGATCTTCAAGCAAAAGCCGTCGATCTTCGGGGCTCATGGCGTTATTGTCGGCGAGATTCTTGACATCGTCGATGGCCTTGTCGAGCTTGTCCTTATCGAACTTGCCTCGCTGGAAGGCGGCATCGAATTCAGAGAGATGGCGAAGGGCGTTCTCGATCCGCTCCCGTTCACGGCCCTTTAGCCGCGTATAACCTTGAGTGTGCTGGATATCGGCCGCGACCGTCTGGCACAGGTTTTCCTCGCGATATCTATCCTCGCGATGCCGATCGTCGCGATGCCTGTCTTCCTGCGCAAAGGTCGCGCCCATAGTACCGATCAATAGTGCCGCAGCCATCAGAAACCGCATAATTTTTCTCCCACGTTAAGCCGAGGCAATTTCGTTACCTTTTTGTGTTGACATGGAAAAGTATGCCATTCGTCAAGGTGGCGGACTCCCGGGAGCTTCCGCCGAATTCCGTCATGGAAATCTTTATAGGCGCCGAGCCGATCGCCATCTGCAATGTCGACGGCGAGATCCACGCGCTCTCCGGGACGTGCCCTCATCGCGGCGGTCCGCTGGGGCAAGGGGCGATTAACGGAGTCAGCGTCACCTGCCCCTGGCACGCGTGGGATTTCGATTGCCGGACGGGCGAAAACGACTTCGATCCGACGCAAAGAGTGGCCGTTTACGCGGTAAAGGTGCACGACAGCGAGATCCTGGTCGAAGTGCCCTGATGCCGGAACTCCCGGAAGTCGAAACAGTGGTGCGGAGCCTCGCCCCGCAGGTCACCGGGCGGCGCATACTCAACGCGGAATTCAGCCAAAAGCGCGTTCTGCGCGGCGACGCCGGGGACGCGGCGCGTATGCTCGGCGGCCGCATAATCCAGAGTGTCGGCCGCCATGGCAAGTTCATCGTGTTCACGCTGCGGCCGAAAGGGTTCCTGATCGTACATCTGGGAATGACCGGCAAGCTGCTCTGGAATGGAGAGCCGGCGAAGCACACGCATGCGATCTTTACGCTGAACGGCGGAACGCTGCTCTACAACGATGCCCGGCAGTTCGGGCGCATCGAGTGGGCGGAGGAGATGCCGGAGCGGGTCCGGAAGCTTGGACCGGATGCGCTTTCGGTTGCGTTCGAAGACTTCGCCGATCTGCTGAAGAAGCGTAAGTCGCGAATCAAGTCGGTCCTGCTGAACCAGACATTCGTGCGAGGGCTTGGAAACATCTACGCGGACGAGGCTTTGTTTCGGGCGGGTATTCATCCATTGGCCATTGGATCGAAGCTGAGTAAAGAACGGGTCAGGAAGCTCTATCACGCGATCCGTGAGGTACTGAACGAAGCGATTGACCGCCGAGGTTCGTCTATTTCGGACTATGTGGATTCGGACGGCAATCGAGGCAGCTTTCAGGCCTTGCACCGCGTATATCGCAGGACCGGAGAACAGTGTGGGGTCTGTGGGACGGCCATCAGGAGAACATTGGTGGCTCAGCGCGGAACGCACTTCTGCCCAAAGTGCCAGAAGCGATAGCGTCTTCGCGTTACTTAAATCGTTTCTTTAAGAGAAAGTCGATACCGAACGCGCTGTTTTCTTCACGCAGCATGACAACGGACCATTGCTTGCTGAAATCCCACTCCACGCGTACAAGCTGCGAACTGGTGCTGTTCGTGTTCACCACGTAATCGAAGATGACGTTCGGCGTCACCTGCTGTTCCAGAGAAACGCGCGCGCCCGGGCTGCCGGAAGAGGCGCTGCTGCCGCCGCCGCCCAAGCCGGGTAACAGGGGATCGATCTTCAGCCGGCTGACTCCGAAGAAGCGTTGCAGGCGCCCGGATACAGGATTAGCGATGGCCTGGCCGACCAGCGCGTTGGCCCCCATCTGCTGCCAGGACTGCGAAGTGGTATCCGTCTGGCGGGCTGCCAACGTTGGATCGGATGGCGTTTTCCCGGTCGCGAGGAGCGCGACGATATCCGCGAACTGCAGCGGTGGATCGGAACTGTACGTGATATTCAACTTTGTTAACGGCCCCGATATGGTGAGCGTGACATCCACGCCACGCGCCTTGGTTTCAAGATCGATGTTTAGAATCGGGTCGATCTTCACCGGGTTGAAAAACGAGATTGTGCCCTGGTTGATGATGTATTTGTTGCCGAAGAAGGTCAGGTTTCCCTGGTCGATGATGATGCGGCCGAGTAGAGCCGGGTTGCTAGCAGTTCCCCGGAGCCGCAGATCCGCTTCGGTTTCGAGATTTTCCACAAGTCCCGTCTGAAACTGAATGTCGGGCGACGTCTGAATGCGAACGTCGAACTGCATGCCGGCAAGCAGACCTGTTTCGGCGGAGCGGGTAGGGGCGGGTTGAGCCGCGGACAGAATCGAACCGAGGTCTGAGCGCGGGTTGTAAGTGAGTTTGTTCACCGTGACGTCGCCGGCGAGGACGCTCCGTTCGGACGTTCCCGTAAGGTTGAGGTTGGCATCGGAAACGGAGCTCACGCCTTCCGGGTACCGTACGCGCACGGCATTGGCGGACACATCAAGGCGGAAGGCCAGGGTCGATCCGAAGGCCGCAAATCCGCTGGCCTTCAGCTTTCCTCCTCCTGTTTCGGCCGTCAGCGTATCAATGGTCGCGCGACTGCCATCGAACAAGATGCGACCGTTGGCGTTCGAGATCCCATTCGGCAGCCCGGCGACAAAAACACTGCCGTTTTTCATCTCGGCGAGGCCGGAGAACTGGGGCTGAGCGAAAGAGCCGGTAATGGTCGCGTCCGCGTTGAGCGTACCAGAGGAAGTAACATCCGTATTGAACGTCTTCGCGATCCCAAGGTCGACAGTGCCGTTCACGCGAACGTGCAGCGGGTCCTTATCGGCGAAGCGGACCTGGCCGGCGATGGTCACATCGGTTCTAGTGGCCGTCAGCTTGGCGCTTTCAATCCGCAGCACCTGATTGGCCATGGAGACTCGAATGGGCTCCTTGTTCCGCACGGTAATATCGCCCAGTTTCGCGGCGGCTGCGGGAACCGGATCCGGACGAATCTCGAGTTTCGGAATTTCAAGCGCCGCGTTGAGGAGCGTGGGTTTCGCTGCCGGGCCGCTCACCTTCACGGTACCTTCCACCGAGCCGCCGATGGATGTGTTCCGGCCGGGTTTAGGCGTCAGAAACAGCTTCGTGATTGTTCCGAGATCGACTTTCGAAAATGCCACCTGCGCGGTGGTCTGGTAATCGCCCGTCAGTTGAATCTGTCCATCGCCTCGGATCACCGATTGCGCGACGTTCGATTCCAAGTGGGCATTGAGAGTCTGGCCCTGCGTGGTGGTGGTAAGGTGCGAATCGCCTAACGGGCGGCCATCCACAACAACGTTGTTGGCGGTTACATCTGCGCTCAAGCTTCCGATATCCACCTTCGTGGTTGACGGCCGGGCCGGCGCGGGTTTGGTCTGTGAGACAAGAATATGGCCGTTGGCGTTTAAAAGAACTTCGCCATCGACGCCGGGCCGGTAAGTGCGGACATTCTGAAACTCGCTCAGGCGCATGCGGTTGCTGGCGACCTGGAAGTCGAGTTTGCCGCTGAGAAAGTCCGAGGGCGCGTGTTGGTAGGCAGCTTTCAGGTCAATCTGCTTAGGGCCGGCCCGGAGCTCAAAATTCGCAAGCTGCGTGCCGCCGTTAACGTAATCGAGCTTGCCCGTGAGCCGATCGAATGGCTCATTGTCAATCGAACCGTTGGTGACGTTCAGGCTGGCAGTCGCCTGCGGATTGCCGATGGTTCCACTCACCTTCGCCGTGGTGGTGAGAACGCCCGTAACGGGAACGTTCTTTTGCCCCGCCAGCGTGAGAAGATCCGCGACCTGGGCGTTTTGGACCGATAGATTGGCAGTGACCGGGTCGCTGTCTTGCGGTTTCCAGTTGTGCATGCCTACGGAGGCGCTGAGCGAAGCCCGCAGGTTCTTGTAAGCCAAGGTGGCGCGGGGAACTGTTGCGTTGTTGCTTTGCGCGGTGAGGTCCGCGTCCAGGAGGTCGATCACCTGGCCGGAGTACGCGAACTCGCGTCCGGTGAAGTGGCCGGCGATCTGGGGGGATGTGAGCCTGCCCGTTACAGTGCCGTCGAAAATCAGTGAGCCCGGGGCGGCCGGCGTCTTCTGGAGCGAGACAGGCAGGGTCTTCGGAGCGTTGGGGCCGGCGGCGGCGATGGCGGGAACCAGATCGTCCAGGTTGTGCGTTTCGAAATGAATCTTGAGTTGCCGGCCGAGCACGCCCGAGACGTCCAGTCGCGTGTTGGGCAGCGCAATGAACGAGGGCGCGATGGAGACAAGCTGGCCCGCGCCCTGATACTTCGCGTCTATCAACCCGTTCACCGGAATGCCGCCATCGGCCGGCGAGATGGTGAGCCGGGTGGAGGCAAGCAGGTGCTCGCTGCGTTTATCGGAGAGGCGCCCGCTGGCCTCGAAGGGACCGTTGAGCACGCCGTCGTAAGGAAGCTGCTGTTTCGTTCCCAGGCCGGCGACGGTGCGCAAATCGAAATGATCGAGCCTTCCTCCCGCTTCAAACCTGTCGAACTCGCGAATCTGAGCCCGACCCACAATGGAGCCGCCGAGCGCAGCGATCCGGAGACCCGTGAGGTCGATTTTCCTGGGGTCTACTTCAATTGCGGAATCGGCGCGCGCATTCCGGAGGGTGAACCCGGGCTGCGCAAATTCGATTTCCTTCGCGTGCAGGTTGCCGGTGATCAGGTAGTCCTCGGCACTTCTGTAGCGGGCGCTTCCGCCCAACTGTACGGTACCCGATTGCCGCGATTTCAGCTTCAGGGTATTGCCGAGTTCCGCGATTGAAAGGTTCGCGTTGTATTGCGCGGTGATCACGGGGTTGGTGAAGCTGTCCATCGTGCCGGAAAGATCAAAGTGGGAAGCGGCAGTATCCAGCTTGGCGCTACTGACGTTCAGCTTGTTCTTTTCGACTGAGACGGCGAGATCCACCTTTACGGGCAGCGGGCGGTTCGCTCCGTAACGCACTTCCAGGGGATCCATGGTCAAGGTTCCGCGGTAATCCGGCGTTGCCGCTTCATAGACGAACTTCGACTGAAGGTTCCGGCCGACCGCGTCGTAGGACGTGACTTTCGGTTCCTGGCCGGCTGCGTGAATCTCCGCGAATCCGTTGTTGAGGGCGAACTGCGAGACCTTCAGGTCGAGGATGGTTTCGACCCCGGACTTGCTCGATCGGCTGGGTGTTTTTGGGCTCGGAACGTTGGTGGAGCCGTCGGCCGCGATCAGGAGATTCGCCTTAGGCTCGTCAATACGCAGAAGCGCGATATCGAAATCTTTTTTCCAGACGGAGACGATCTTGAGCCCGACCACGAGTGCCTTAACACGCAGCAGAGGGGGAACGGAGGCGGGTTCCGTTCCATGGAGAACGACGTCATCGAGCTCGGCCGTGAGTGTGCGCCAATCGAGCTTGAATTTCCCGATCTCAACGCGTGCTCCGGTGGATCGTTCCACCTCCGCAACGATGCGGGCGCGCACTTTTTCGCGAAACCAATCACTTTGAGCGACGTAGATACCGCCGATCACCGCCACCAGGATCAAAACCACGATCGCGGCGAGAACGCTCAGCGTTATTTTGACCGGCCGCTTCATTGGGCGGGGGCCTCGAACGCTTCTTTGTGATACTCGATGTGCGCGCGCGACTTCGCATCCTTGAGCCATTCATCGAGCTGTTTATCCGAAAGCTCGGCCGTCAGCGTCTGTTCAATTTGGGCGCGTACGTCTGCGAGGTTCGGTTTCTCGCCGGGTTTCGTGGAGGGCAGGATCTTGTTCTGGTAGTATTCCTGGACATCCTTGCGGGTCACCTGAACCCCGGGCCGGAAGCGAAGGTCGATGAAGTTGGAAAGCGTGAGCCCCCAAAGCAGGTGGTCGCGCAGCTGGTCCACCGTTACGCCCGCGGCTTTCATAGCTTTCTCAAACTCGCCCTGGCTGCGCGCGCGCGTCTTCTCAAGCTTATCCATCATCCCGTTTGCTTCCTGCGACGATGCGGGCGGATACCGTCCCATTTCCATTTCTCGGTAGATCAGCTTCTGCTCGATGAGGCGGTCCGCGGCGGCCTGCTTCGACTTTTGGCTGAAGTCGGCAGGTTCGCTATTCAGGAAGGCGTTCATGCGGATCTCGTCCGTGATTTCGTTTTGCGTAATGACCTGGTTAGCGATGGTGACCGCGACACGGTCGAGCAATTCAGCCGGGCACGTGGCAGCCAGGAGCATGGTGATGAGAATGAGGCGCATTAGAATGCCTGTCCAATTGAGAAAAAGAACTGGAACCTGCTGACGCGCTGCGGCGCGGCCACGCAAGTGTTGTTGATAGCGCACTGGACCAGCTGCTGGTAAGTGCCGCCGAACCCGTTAAAGCGCGGAGAATTGACGCTATCGGCGAGATCGACACGCACGGGCCCGATTGGCGTCTTGTAGCGAATACCGAATCCGACGGCATGCACCATATAGTTGAAATCCTGCGGATTCCTTTGGTGAACGCGGAACGAGAGATCGCTGAGGCGATCGAACACGTTTCCGAAATCGTGGAATATCACACCGCCGATGTTCTCTCCGAAAAGGGGGAAGCGCAGCTCCGTGTTGTTGATGAACAGAGCCGAACCTCCGAGTGGGAATCCGGTGGACAGATCGCGCGGACCCGCCTGATTTTCGGGGAAGCCGCGCATGGAAGCGCCGCCGGCATAGAATCGCTCAGGTAGAGGGATGGGATCGTTCGGATCGGCGTTCGGCTGGACAGAGAAAGCCGGCTCAACCCCGAACGAAGTCTGGCGGGCGAGCACCAGCTTTTTGCCGATCGGGTGATAGGTTGCGTTGCGGGCCAGCACGCTCGCGAAACCCGTACTCGAGCCGAACTGTTTGGGCGCGATGCCCAATTCGAGGGTGTTGTACATACCCTTGTGAGCGTCCGTGGGATCATCGCGGCGATCCTGTGCGAAGTTGACCGACAGGATGCCTACCCGCACCGCCTGGGAAAACAGCGGCAACAGTTCGGGGGCGATCTTCAGGTTGCTGACATTGACGTTGCGGTAGGTGAAGCGCAGAAACGCCGTGAGCGATTTCGAGAAACGGTCGGTGAGCTGAAAGGACGCTTCTTCGCGCCTTGCGGCGAACGTGCGCACATCGTGCGAGTCGTCGAAGAGCACGGAGAACTTCGCATCGAGCTTGGGACGGCCGAAGATCTTCGGCCACAAATAATCAACCAGGCCGCGCGTATCCAGGCTGGAGTAGCGGCTGCTGAACCGGACGGTGCGGCCGAGGCCGAAGACGTTCATCCTGGTCACATCCAACGAAACACGGGGACTGAACCCGGTCGTGCCTGCCGGATTGGACAGGCTATCCGCCGCGTTGCTACCGCCGATGTTAGCGAGCTGCGCGCCGAACCCTGCCGTAACCGAGAACCTATGCGCTTCCTGCATGTTGTAGATGACGTACTTGCGTTCCAGGTTCCCTTCCGGGTTCTGCACCGCCATGTCGACCCTGGCAAAGACGCCGAGATCGTAGAGGCGCTTTTGGATTTCCGACATCGCGACCGGAGACAGTGGATCGCCGGGGCTGAGGGTGATGTTCTTATCAACAAGCTGCGGCCGCGTATGAACAAGTCCTGAAGTGATTACTTGCCGGACGTACTGGCGATTGCCTTCGGTGATGCGGAACTCCAGGTTGACGAGCCTGGGATTGGCACCGGCACTCGTGGAATATTCGAACGAGGCGTTGGGGAAGCCGTTCTCGAAGTAGTAGGTGAGGATCGAGTCGCGGTCGGTCGCAACATTGAAGTCGCTGAACGGCTGGTCTTCAGCCGAACTCAGTGTCGGCAGGATGCCTTTCAAATCCAGGAGATGGTTCCCGGTGATCTTCAGGTTGGAAACGATGTACTGCGGCCCTTCGACGATCTTCAGGGTCACGGCGACGTCGCCTTTTTTACCCAGATAGTCGTCCTGAGTTTCCGCTGTTACGACTACATCCCGGAATCCGTTCGACTTGTACAGGTTGGCGATCGATTGCTCGTCGCGCCGGGTGAACGCCTCACTGTAGCGTCCGTGCCGGAACTGGAATGACTTCGGCTGCAGGAACAGACGTTCCCGGATCGCGTCGGTGGTGAAGTACTTGTTGCCCTCAATGGTCAGCTTGACAAAGCGGTGGCGCTCGCCGGGCGTAATCACGTAGTCGATCTCCTCCTTCTCCTTGAGCGGCGGCTCTTGCTTGTACTCCACGGCGGCCTCGAAATAGCCTTTTGACTGAAATTCCTCCTGGAGATTGCGGCGGCCTTCTTCGAGAAGATCCGGATCGACAGTATGTTCCTGGAATACGGGCACATTTTGTTCCAGAACCTTGCGCTTTACTTTGGCGCCGACCGGTTTGATGGTGACGACGGGGCCCGCCTGTATATCGAGGTGCGGCGTCGCACGGCGATTCGCCGCGTCGTAGTCGAGGGCCTTCAATTCGACCGTGGCAAGCAAGCGATCCGACTTTTGAAACCTTGAGCGGACGCCATCCAGACCCTGCCGGACGCGGGCCAGGGTGATGGGACGCCATTTGTTGCGTAGAAATTCTTTCCAGTGCGTGGCGCGGATGATTTTGGGCTCCGGCAACTGGGGGTCTCCAGTAATCACGGGGACCCAGAAGCGGGCGCGCTGGCCTGTCCTGATGTGAAATGTAATATTCACCTGCTGGGCTACATCCGAGTACTCAAGAGAAGGATTTACGGTCGATTCATAGAAGCCGTTCTGCACCAGGAGGTGAGTGATTTTGCTCTGGGCGGCCTGGACATCGGACTGATTGAACGGCTGGCCAAGATCCAGGCGCGAGGCATTGACCAACTGGCCTTCGTTTGGCGGTTCCGCAATTTTTCCGTCCACCGAGACGCGCCCTATGAACCAACTGTTCTTCGTCTTGATCAGAATCGAAACGCCGTCGGAGCCGCTGGGCTGCGCCTCTATCTGGATGTCCTGATAGCGGCCTGTGGAGTAGAGCCGCTCGATGGTTTTGCGCACATCGGAGAGGTGTAGAGGCGTGTGAACCTTTAGTGGCAGAATGCTCTGAAGCTCGGCCGGGTCCACAGCCTGGCGCTGGAGGGGCGGGTCAAATTCGATGGCAGTGATGGTACGGCCTTCATACTGCTGCGGATCGGCCGAGAGCACTCCCGTACCAATGGCAAAGAGGACAGCGAAAGCCATGGCGGGACCTGCGAGTCTTAGTTGTGCGAGAGTGCGAAGACCGAGGCGTGGACGCACCCTCACTATCCTACCGTTGTTACCATCTGAACGAGTGCTTGCCAGAATACACAAACGTTATGAACGGCAGGTCCGCTGCGGGGCTTGGGGCGAAAACGGACAGTCGAAGCTGTCCGGCGCACACGTGGTCATAGTGGGCTGTGGGGCGCTGGGCACCTTACAGGCGGAAGCGCTGGCGCGCGCCGGAGCGGGGCGGATTACCCTGATCGATCGGGATTTCGTGGAGGAAAGCAACCTACACCGGCAGTTTCTGTTTTCGGAGCGGGACGCGCTGGAGGCGATGCCGAAGGCGGCCGCGGCTTGCAGGCGACTACGCGAGATCAATTCGGAGATCGACATCCGGCCGATAGTGGCGGACCTGGATTCCGCGAGTGCCCAGGAGCTGCTCGAGGGCGCGGAACTCATCCTCGACGGAACGGACAACTTCGAGACCCGTTATCTGATCAACGATTTTTGCATCGCAGCGAGCGTGCCCTGGATCTACGGAGCCGCCGTCGGGACTTATGGCCTGACGATGCCGGTATTGCCGGGCGAGACCGCATGTCTCAGGTGCGTATATCCGGACCCGCCCGCGGGCGCGCAGCCCACGTGCGAGACGGCGGGGGTCCTGGGATCGATCACGATGTTCATTGCGACCATACAGGCGGCGGAGGCCCTGAAGGTGCTCTCCGGCAACCGCGAGATGGTGCGGCGCACCATTCTTTCGGCGGACATGTGGACGGGGAGTATTCGGGAGACAGGTCCGCCTGCGCGCGATCCCGAGTGCCCTGCGTGCGCATTGAGGCGCTTCGAGTGGCTGGCCGGATCACACCGCGCGCCCGTGAGTCTTTGCGGAAGGAATGCCGTTCAGATCCACGATCGCCGGCGGCCCCTGGATTTAGTTGAGCTCAGCCGCCAATTGGGCGAGCTCGGCGATGTGCGTTCGAACGAGTTTGCGCTCCGTTTCTTTCGCGAGCCTTACGAGCTAACCGTTTTTCCGGACGGGAGGGCCATCGTGAAAGGCACCACGGATCCGGCCGTTGCGCGGTCAATTTACTCGCGATATATCGGGAATTAATTGTGGGCTCCGGAGAACGCGGCGATAGCCGCGTATCCCGCTAATAT